>NZ_JACVVG010000020.1:0-83543 GCF_016647875.1 Pseudomonas sp. S36
CGCTGACGCAACAGCGCAACTTCCTCTTCGAGATGAACGATCTTGCCCTTGTCGGACGCGCGCTCGTTGATCATCTGCTCAAGCAGTTACTTGAGCAGAACAGGATCGTCAGGGAGGGTTTCGGGCATGGAAATCATGCCGCGGATTATACCGAATCAGGCGACGTATCGAGGCGTCAAAACCTGATGCGGACGGTTGCGCCAGAGGTCGAAGCCGTCGAGTAGCCAGTTCAGTTCCTGAACGGTCAGTACGATGGCCACGTCAGTAGGATCGGGTGAGGTTTTGAACCGTTCGGAGTCCAGGCGTTTGAGCCAGAGGCAGAAGCCGTTGCGTTCCCAATACAAGATCTTCACGCGGTTGCGCGGCTTGTTGAGGAAGACGAAAAGCACCGGGTCGAACACCGCCACTTTGATATCGAGCTCGACCAGCGCGGCCAGGCCATCGATGGACTTTCGGAAGTCGACGGGCTTGGGATAGAGGTAAACTTTTTCGACTTTGGCGTCGGGTCGCATCATGGTGAGCGAGCTCCAGAAAGAAATCGGGAGCACAGCATCGGGGATCAGGTAATCGCTTTGAATGTGGGGTTCATTGAGCGCTTACAAACGAGCGGCATGTTCACGGTGATTCTTGCGCAGCCGCTCAACCTCGGCAGGGTCAGCGTGGGTGTAGAGCGCCTGTACCGGCTCAGACTCGTCATCCCAGTCCATCACCTGAACCGGGCTTGCCGTGACTGCACCACTTGCGGTGTTCAGCCACGCCACAGGCTCTTGCCGAACTGCTGGCGCTGGGTGGGTGTAGAGCGGGATGCTGTAGCCAGAGACGGCCGATGCGGGCGCGCCGCCGAAGCCTGTGTTGTGCTGCTTGACCTCATTCGAGATCGTGGCATGCATGCCGGGTGAGCGCGGGTCCATCCACGCCACTGGATCGCTCTGGTGTTGCTTGGCTGCCTTGGCCATCGCCTGAATGATACCAAGCAGATCATCTCGGCCGAGTTCATCGCAGTCGCCCAGGCACAGGCGATCGCCAATGTCGCGTGTGCACTGCGCATCGTCCTCGGTCAACTCTCCGGAGCTACCAACCCAACCGCAACGGCGGCATTGGGCGGGGTAGTAACGTCCAACCAGCGGCTCCAGGCCAATTTATGGCGGCACGCTGACCATCTCTGTATTGCTGGATCGGTTTTCTGTGGGCATGGGATCTTCCGGGCCGGTATATTAATCGACTTGTTGAAGGGAGCTGAAGGATGAGCCTTAGAACCAAACTGGCCGTGGCGTTCACGGCTATCTATCTCTGTGGCCTGGCACTGCTGGCGTTTTTTCGAGCGGAGGAACTCTCCTGTCTCTCCTTAAACGAGCTCGGAGATTTTCTTGCTGGTGCATTTGGGCCGCTAGCTCTTGCCTGGCTCGTATTTGGATATTTTCAGCAAGGCGAAGAACTTCGTCAGGGTACGGAGGCGCTTAAACTCCAGGCGCACGAGCTAAACGCATCCGTGCTCCAGCAAGTCGAAATGGTTAAAGCCCAGCAGCTTGCGCTTGAAAATCACGAGCGCTCACTCGAGCCTATTCTCTATTTGGACTTCAAGGGGGCAGCCGAGGAAATTGATGGGGATTTTGACCGGTTTGTGCTAGCAAATCAGGGCGAATACTGTGATGAGGTAAACATCTCCTATGTGAGGAGCGATGGAGAGGAAGTTGATATGAATATTCAGCCACTACATAAGGGGTGTGAGCGCAAGTTTAAATTAGATGCAATCTACGATCCTAGAACGGAGTTTGTAGTCCGTTACCGCAAGGTAAGCGGAAAAACCGGTCTGCAAAAGTTTGTATTATTTTGCGAGTTCGAGCAGGATAGTTCTTACAGCTTTGTGAAAAAATTGCCTTTATAGCGTCAATCAATTTGTAATCTTTGAATTCAGCACGGCTATCCCAGCCTCGCAGGCGTCCATCGCGTGAGCGGGAAAGGCGCTGGCGGGCAGCGCCGAGTGATATGCTTCGTCGCTTACTAAACAAGGAGAGTGGTGATGGCATGGAAGACAAAGCTGGTAGCGTTGAGGCGTAAGTTCACCCGCCGGCAGCGCCTTGTTGTGGGTGGCGCCGCTTTTGTGAGTGCCCAGGTATGGGCTTTCTCATACCCGAGCCAGCCCTGGCTTTACCTTCTAATCTTCGGGGTTATCGTCTTCATCAGCGCCTGGTCGCCTGAGAAATACCGGAAGGGATGAGGCTGGAGGGCAGCGCGGGATCATGCGGCGACGGGGTACTGTTTCGCCAAGGCCTATTGAACTGCCGCGATGATTCGGCAGAGGTAGGCCCAGTCCGGGTTCGGCTCCATGGCGTCAGCCGGCAGGTTCCACCAGTCGTCACCAAACACTCGGTGCATGAACTCGCGGTGGGCGCCGCCGCACTCGTCGAGCGAGCTGGTGTATCGAACATCCTCGGCCTCGTCGAGCAGGCTTCGGGCATCTTCTGCGTCGAGATCCCGCTCACGCCGCATTCGTACAATGGCCTTCCGCGCTTCGTCGGCCAGGGCCTCACCACTGAAACGGCGAGAACTCAGCTGCCGGTCGAAGTAGCCAATGATGTACGCGGGGTTCAGCTTGCAAAAGAACTGGCCGATGTTCAGGCCATCCCACATGCCGCCCCAGTAAGCGTGCCAGGTCTTGTCATGGCAGCTGACGGTGATCTTTCCCTTGCAGGGCTCGAAGTCTTCCAGGTAGACGCTGATCGGGTCGAGGTCTGGCGCCTCCGTGATCAGCAACTTGGTGACGGTCGATGTCTCGACGTTCATGGCTTTCTGCATGCATGCGCCGACCTCCGTGGTCGGAGGCGGCATGGTGGCAATTTGATTCGTCTTGGTGTTTCATACGCAGCTTCAAAGGAAGAAGCTGATCGGAGCACCGACGATGGATAAGATTTTGTTAACTGCGTTTTTGACGGCGCTTGCGGGATTCATAACTGCTGCACTTAGCATTGTGAAACTTGTCAACGAGAAAGAAAGCAAAACGTCCGAATATAGGCAATTATGGACTGACTCAGTGCGTAAGGCGCTTTCGGACTTGATAGGTAACATAAATGCGCGCGCGACTCTGTCAGTGATGAATTCGCATATGTTCGACACGTTCGCAGAATGGAAGCTAGAAGAGCCACAAAAGGACGAAAGTCAATTAGTCACTGAAACAAAAAAAGATGCAATCAAAATCGCCCAGGATAAGTGGAGCGAAGGTATTGCGGCTGTACGGGAACTCAATCAGCAAATATACCAAGGCTATGCTCATGTTCGTCTGCACTTTAAGCCGGATGAGCCAACCTTTGTAAGGTTTGAGAATAAATTCGATACTTGCATGGCGCTGTTGGCGGAATTAAATACGCTCAAGGATAAGGAGAAAAGGCTTCAATTAAAGGAAAAAATCCATGCTGCTGCTGACGAAATGACCTCAATTTCAAGAGGAATACTGAAGTCCGAATGGGAAACAGTTAAACTCGGTGAGCCAGCTTACAAAAGCACAAAAAAATGGTCTATCTGGATCTGTGTGGTTATGTTGTTTGTCTTGCTGACCATCGGAGTGCACTCCGTAATTTCTTATAGCCGTGGTGCAAATGCACTAAACCAGACTAAGCCTAGTTTGAGTTCTAGCTCTGCCTCCGCCATGCCCAAAGAGTAAGTGCATGCTGGAAATCTGGTCAGGAATGGGCTACTACAGGTGACCGGCATGGGGCCGGGTCAAGGAGGAGCAAAATGGAAGCACACTTCGAGAAGATGCCTATTCCCGAGGGGCATCGCCTGGTGAGAACAGGGTTGGATGCCAAAGGATCTCGTCGCGGCGAAGACACCGATATTTACACCTACGATGAAATCAACGCAGATGGCGCCGTCGTGGCCTCGTATGAGGTTGAGGACAGCATGTCTATCTATCCGCCGTTCAGTCGCCGTATTGAGGTCAGCAGGACTGCAAGGGGTTGATTACCTCGTCGCCCGGATCCTGCTGAATCATCAGCATGCTCTTCCGGTCGAAGGCCAGGGCCAGCCGTGGTGATATCCTGATCTCGTGCCGCGGCAGGGTGAGAAACTTCGCCGCGTGCAGCCGGCCCAGGGCGTGGATGCCGTGAATCACCGCCTCGATCATCTGGCTATAGGTGGCATCAGCCCAGCCGCAGATGGCGCGCAGGTGCTCGCCAGTTCGCTTTCTGGCTGACAGTCGCAGCGGTTCAGGCCGCGCCACAGATCGGTGGGCTTCGATTTCGTGGCGCGCGATCCTGAACAGTGCATGATGCCCGAGCGCCTCGATGTGATGAATCATCAGCGTCAGCGCCTCGCCCTGCTCCTCGATACCAGCCCACTCCATCAGTTCCAGCAGGGCCTATTTAGTCCCTGGTCGGTAAGCGCTCCATGAACCCCACATTCAAAGCGCTTACCTGATCCCCGATGCTGTGCTCCCGATTTCTTTCTGGAGTTCACCGAGCATGATGCGACCCGACGCTAAAGTCGAAAAAGTGTACCTCTACCCCAAGCCCGTCGACTTCCGCAAATCCATCGATGGCCTGGCCGCGCTGGTTGAACTCGATATCAAAGTGGCGGTGTTCGATCCGGTGCTTTTCGTCTTCCTCAACAAGCCGCGCAACCGGGTGAAGATCCTGTATTGGGAGCGCAACGGCTTTTGCCTATGGCTCAAACGCTTGGAGTCCGAACGTTTCAAAAACTCGCCCGATGTCACTGACGAAGTCATTGTCCTGACCGTCCAGGAACTGAACTGGCTACTCGACGGTTTCGATCTCTGGCGTAACCGTCCGCTTCAGGTTTTGACCCCTCGCCTCGTTGCCTGATTCGGTATAATCCGTGGCATGATTTCCATGCCCGAAACCCTCCCTGACGATCCTGTTCTGCTCAAGCAATTGCTCGAGCAGATGATCAGCGAGCGCGCATCGGGCAAGGGCAAGATCGTTCATCTCGAAGAGGAAGTTGCGCTGTTGCGTCAGCGCCTGTTCGGGCGCAAGACCGAGCAGACAGGCGATGCGGCAACGCCACAGTTGCCGCTCTTCGACGAAGCGGAAAGCCTGGCAGAACCCTTGGATGAGGCTGGCGACGAAGAAGTCGTTGCACCGACCAAGCGCCGTGGTAAATGCAAACCACTGCCGGCTGATTTGCCGCGTATCGAGGTTGTCCACGAACTGCCCGAGCATGAGCTGACGTGCGCTTGTGCCTGCCGCAAACATGCCATTGGTGAAGAGGTCAGCGAACAGCTTGAAATCGTCCCGATGCAGATTCGCGTCATCAAACATGTTCGCAAGGTGTATGGCTGCCGCGACTGCGAGTCAGCGCCCGTAACGGCGGACAAGCCTGCCCAAGTGATTGAGAAAAGTATGGCTAGCCCTAGTGTGCTGGCCATGCTGCTGACCACCAAATACGTAGACGGCCTACCGCTTCATCGCTTCGAAAAAGTGTTGGGGCGTCACGGTATCGATATCCCGCGCCAAACCCTGGCACGCTGGGTGATTCAATGCAGCGAGCACTTCCAACCGCTGCTGAATCTGATGCGCGAAAGCCTGTTGAGCGGTCGGATCATCCACTGTGATGAAACACGTGTGCAGGTGTTGAAGGAGCCTGGCCGTGAGCCCAGTAGCCAATCCTGGATGTGGGTACAAACCGGCGGCCCACCTGATCGGCCAGTGATCCTTTTCGACTACACCACCAGCCGAGCGCAGGAGGTGCCGACGCGCCTGCTGGATGGCTACCGCGGCTATGTCATGACCGACGACTACGCCGGTTACAACGCGCTGGCTGCACAGGACGGCGTGGAGCGGTTGGGCTGCTGGGCGCACGCACGTCGTAAGTTCGTCGAAGCGCAGAAAGTGCAGCCCAAGGGTAAAACCGGGCGCGCAGACATCGCCCTGAATTTGATTAACAAGCTCTATGGCATCGAGCGCGACCTTAGGGACGGCAGCGATGAAGATCGTAAGGCTGCCCGCATGGAGCGCAGCCTGCCATTGCTGGCTCAGCTGAAAAGCTGGGTAGAAAAAACGCAACCTCAAGTCACGACGCAGAATGCCTTGGGCAAGGCCATCGGCTACTTGGCCAGCAACTGGAGCAAGTTGGAACGCTACGTCGAGCACGGCTGCTTACCGATCGACAACAACGCAGCCGAGCGTGCGATCCGCCCGTTTGTCATCGGGAGAAAGAACTGGTTGTTCAGTGACACGCCCAAAGGTGCTACTGCCAGCGCACAACTTTACAGCTTGGTAGAGACGGCAAAAGCCAACGGCCAAGAGCCCTATGCGTGGCTGCGCCACGCACTGGAACGCCTGCCGCAGGCGTGCTCAGTGGAAGACTACGAAGCGCTGCTACCGTGGAATTGCAAGCCTAAAATACCTCGTTGAGTGCTCTGCCCATTGTGGGTCAGCCTTGAAGAACAAGAGCGGAGTAACGACCATGGAATACGACGATAGGCTGATTGAAGACGCAGTGCTTGCCCTGTTGGCAGCCTATAGCTCCGACAAAGGTAACGCATGGAAAGGATTCGACTTCGAGATCATGAATCGACTGCACGAGCGGGGTTTGATCAGTGATCCAGTTAACAGAAACAAATCCATCTGGTTGACGGCGGAGGGACTGGAGCAAGGCCGACAGCTAGCTGACCAGTTGTTTGGGTTAAGGGCTCAAGCGGGGCAGGCGCCCGACTCGAATACCTGATTTTCCCGTCCTTCATGTAAGGGGTGGGGTTCATGGATCGCTTACAGTGCTATCGCATTGACCGCGACCTCGATCGACAGGCGCGCCAACAAATCAGCCTTGAGCTCGGGCATAACCGGATAGATGTCGTTTCGGCCTACATTGGAGGTCGTGCGTGACCAAAACCTTCGATATGGCGCTGTTCCTGAGCTGCGTACTGACCGGCTCGAAGGTCACGCAACAACGCCACCTACGGCAAGCCCAAATCATGCAAGCGGCCATTCAACAGCGATGGCAGCGAGATAACCCCTGGACCTGGCAGCTCAAGCATGTGCGCTGGTTTTTCACTCACTACTTGGAGGAACGTTCCGAAGCGACCCGGTACTATTATCGACTCACCGCCCTGCTAATCTGGAAGCGGATGGGGCATGGTCGACATGTTGATACGGGAACCTATTGGCTTAACTGACGTCGTCGGTACCTATTGGCTGCGGCCTGAATATTAACCCTGACGTGTAAAGGTCTCACTCAAGGTAGAACTTGGCAGGCGCAGCCTTATTTTAAATCCATCAGTGATCCCACTCTTCATGTCGAACCGGTAAACGGTTCAGTTCGTCCTTGATTTGCCGCCAGTGGGGCATGAATTTATCCATCAACGCTAGAAACCGATTGTTGTGGGTTGGTTCGATCAGGTGTGCAAGCTCATGTATTAGGATGTATTCCAAACACTCCGGCGGCTTTTTCGCCAACTCGGTGTTCAGCCGAATATTGCCGGTGCTCGGGTTGCAACTTCCCCAGCGGGTTTTCATCCGTTGCACCAAGATGCGCTGGACGTTAACCCCCATCAGAGGCTGCCACTTGCCCAGAAGCGCAGGCAGCTTCGCCCGGAGCTGTTGGCGATACCAGCTTTCCAGCAACACTTCTCGGCGTGCTTCGTCACTACCTGGTCGTATCTGCAACACCAACACGGAATGCTTCAGCTCGACCATTGGCACGGCGTCTACTTCGATCACCTCTAGCAGGTAGCGCATGCCCCACACCTGATGACTTTCTCGGTTCAGATACTCACGTTCCGTCTCGCGGGGTTGGGCACGCATTTGCCGCTGCTGTGCCTTGATCCAGCTCAGCCGAGAAATAGCGAACGCTCGCAGAGCGTCCAGTCCCATGTGCAGAGGCGCGGAAATATGCACCCGACCTTCCGGCGGATAGACGTACAGGTGCGCGTGCTTATTATTTTTTCTTTGAACCTCGACTCGGATATCACCGAGCTGAATATGCTCGGACATCAGTACTCCTGGTGAGCAACAATGATTGGAAACAGACGCTCGACCTCTTCCTCATTGTTCAACACCTTGTGCATAGCCTGCTTGACCATCATTTCCTTGGCCTGCACACCACGCCAGCCATCCGGTCGCGCCTGCTTCACCGCTTTGTCGATCTTCAGTACCAAATCCAAAACAGCGTCCCCAGTAGACTCGCCATAGGGCATTGCCGGCTCGGACACTGAGTTCTTTGGCGTCAAGTTGTTGTAGAGCGCTAGCTTGCCAGGGGTGTTCAGTGTTTCCGGTGTGTCCTTGGACTTTCCAGCTTGGACTTTAGCCGCCAGCTCACCAATACGCTTGAGGTACTCCTCGTACTCGATGGCCTTTTCCTTGCGGAGCTTGATAATTTCATCGAGCAGCGCTGACATTTTCGCGAAATAGGCTGGGTCAGTCAGGTTTTCCTTGATGATCTTGCTACGAACGTTGTTTTCGATAGTTTCGGCCACTGCTCCCTGATTACCTTTCATCTCTCCCAACTTCTCAGCAATAGCCTCACCAATACCGGTCTTTACGATCAGGTCCAGCAGCCCTATGTTGTCAAAGGGGGAAATCTTGCGCGGTTCGCTGGCCTCGATATAGGTGTCGATGAGATGCCGCATGTCCGCTTCGAACGGCTTGATGTCGAGAGTCTCACCGCTGGCCTTGCGGATGATCTCGCGTAGCGCCAGGTACCGATCCAGCTTGCGCTTGATCTCTTCGATCTGCGCGGAACTGTAACCCGCCGCTTCCAGCTCATCAGCCAGATTCGCATACGCGCGCAGCAACACTACTACTGCCTTGTAGAGGGCCACTCGCTGTGGTTCGCGGTTTTGCAGGTCGTCTGCTATCTCGGTATTACCGCAGAAGTAGTGAATATGCGCCAACTCATCCTTTGGCGGAACGACCGGCTCACACAGCAGAGCCAGCACTTCCAGGGCATCGGCCAGACGCTCCTTGCCCTGCGTTAGACGATCGTGCAACAGCACTTCTGGATCGACTCCGCCAGCGCTATGATCCAGCTCGGAGGTGTATACCGCGATGGCATTCTCCACACTCTTGAACAGGTCCTTGTAGTCAACGATGTAGCCAAATTCCTTGTCCTCGCCATCCAGACGGTTGGTCCGGCAGATAGCCTGAAACAGGCCATGGTCATGCATCGACTTGTCGATATACAGATAGCTGCACGGCGGCGCGTCAAAGCCCGTGAGCAACTTGTCCACCACCACCAACAGCCTCATGTTGGCGGGCTCCTTGATAAACAGTGCCTTAGCCCGTTCTTCATAGGTTTCAGTTTTGGACATGCCGGGTTTTGCCTGTACATCTTCCAGCAGGTCCATGTAGGTGCTGTAGATAAACTGCTTGTCTGTTTCAGTATTGGCGCCGGTTTCTTCCAGAGTCACATCCTTGGCCAACGGGTTGTAGGACGTGATGACTGCGCACTTGCTCTTGAACAATGACTTTTGGAACAGCGTGAAGTACTTGCAGGCCTCATAGATGTTGGAGGCGACGAAAATGGCATTGCCTCGCTGGCTGGACAGACGGGATTTGGTGCTGAAATCAAAGATGATATCCGCCACCACGCGGTCCATACGCGACTTGGAGCTGAGCACATTCTGCATGGTGCCCCACTGCTGCTTCAGTTCATCCTTTTGCCACTTGTTCAATGACTTGGTGCTGTTCTCGAACCACTGGTCAATTTTTTCTGAAGACCCCAACCTGGTGTCAATGTCACGTGCTTCGTAGAGCAGGTCCAGCACCACGCCATCTTCCACCGCCTCGCTGAACTTGTAGGTATGAATGTAACCACCAAACACTTCCAGACTAGTGGCCTTGTCCTGCTTGAGCAACGGCGTGCCGGTAAAGCCTATAAACACCGCATTGGGCATCAGTGCCTTCATCACTCGATTGAGCCGGCCGCCCTGAGTCCGGTGGCACTCATCGACAAACACGAACAGCTCGCCCAAAGTCTGGCTGGGTTGGGTCTGCAGCTCCTTGATAAATGTCTCGAAGGCCTTGTCATCTTTGCCTTTGGTAGAGCCTCCAAACTTGTGCACCAGCGAGCACAGCAGACGCGGACTTGGCTGGCTGAGCTGACGCATCAGCTCCTGGCCACTGCCGGTACGGCAGATTGTTTCTCCAGCATCCCGGAACACTCTTTCAATCTGCTTATCCAGCTCGTCACGGTCGGTGATGATGGCCACACGAGCGTTCGGGTTGTTCTCCAGAATCCACTTGGCCAGCAGCACCATCAGAATGCTTTTACCAGCGCCCTGGGTGTGCCAAATGATGCCGCCCTGGCGCTGCTTCACATGTTCCTGGGCAGCCTTAATGCCGAAGTACTGGTGCACTCGGGGCAACTTCTTCACACCGCCGTCGAACAACACAAAGTCGTGCACCAGCTCTATCAACCGGGCCTTATTGCAGATTTTCAGCAGGTATTTATCCAGCTTGTAGCGGCTGTTGTCGGACTCATCTTCCTTCCACGTCAGAAAGTATTTTTCCTGAGTACCGGTGGTGCCATAACGCAGACCTTCCGAGTCATTGCCAGCAAAGACGAACTGCACCGTACTGAAGAACCACTCATTGAATTCCGGTTGCTGATTGGACAAGCTCTGGCGCATACCGTCACCAATGCTGATGCGACTGTTTTTTAGTTCCAGTACGCCAATAGCAATACCGTTCACATAAAGCACAATATCCGGCCGACGCTCCAGTTTGCCCTTGAGCGTGACCTCCTCGGCAATAGCGAAATCATTTTTAAGCGGTTCGGCCCAGTTGATCAGGTGCACCGTCTCGGTCATCTTGCCGACTTCGGTCTTCACTGGCACACCGTAGCGCAATAACTGGTAAACAGCTTGATTGGTGCGATACAGCGTGCGGTCGGATTTGTTAGCCTCAATGTTGAGCTTGTGCAGGACGGCATTGATCTGCGCTTGGCTATACTCCGCGCCGCTCAGATAGACACTGAGCAAACCCTCTTCGACATTGCTGTTGTTGGCGCGCTCCGCCCAGTCGCCGAGATGCTTGTAGCCCAACTCCTCAACAAATAGCTTGGCCACACGGTTCTGTGTCACACGTTCGGCTTTGCCTATATCGGTCATCTGAGTACTTCCCTGCGTCCACTTTTCGTTGGGCAAACATGCCGGGGCACCCCGGCTATTCGTAGCTTGTTTAGATGATATCTGATGCCATCAGCGCTCAGGCTGAGTTACTTCCCCGCTGTTGGTGTTCGCTCATACCAATCGAATCCTTCCCGTTAGGAGTTCCTGCATCATACCTTGTTTGAGATGGCGGGCTTTTTGGAGTTGGGTTTCAAAATTGACGATATCGTCATCCATCTCAGAGAGAACAGTCGCTATAGCGATTTGTTCAGCGATATCTGGGACATCCACATATAGCGCCTTAAGAATCTGCGTATTAAGGGAAGCCATTGTTTGCCCCACAGCAACTTTGAGCACCGCGCTCTTGAACTGCCAAGTATGGAACTGAAAACTCAAATATGGGGAATGCACAATTCTATGAATAGGCCGAACACGGAGAAGTCGCCCTGAAAACAGCCAACCATCTTGTTCTTCACGAATTAGAGCGTTCCGATCAACCGAGCCAACCCGACTGAAAACAATATCCCCGGCTTTCAAAGAGTAGGCACCCAGACGCTCTCGATCCTCATCGGATACCAGCGGGAGATTTTGGTGCGTCACCCCAAATTCGCCCAAGTGCTCTACAGTGATAATAGGAGTGCCAGACTGCACGTAGTCACTTTCATGCAGAGATGAACCAAAGGGACCTGTCTTAACATCAGCAACGTCCCCAACAGACTTTTTCTCCCACTCACCACTAAACCCAGGCAGACGGCGCTGGCCGGTAAGCAGTTCCTGCATCGCACCTTGCTTTATCTGGCGTTTTTTGGTCAGCAGTTGATCTATTGATTCGATCAATGCATCCGCATTGCTCAAGGCTTCGGCGATGGCTTGTTGTTCGACGGGAGGAGGCACAGGAACTGGAAGAGTCTCAAATTTGTCCTTCGGGAGGTGAGCGATACTTGTTTGAGTCACGTAGTTTTGAAGCAATCCCTCAACCGAATATTTATGCAAAATATTCTGCATAAAAGGGACGTTAAATCCTTTCTTCGGCCGAAGACGATGCAAGGCTTTCTGGTAATAGCATTCATCTAAAGACTGGCACCATATTGCTGATCGGCCAACTTCCCCTCCCTCACACACCAACAAGTCACCATCACGAAGCCGGAATCGCTGGAGATCCGATGGAGCAAGCTTGATTAAACCAATATCTGTGACGTCGATTCGACCCCACTGCACGGCACGATTCCCCAAAAAAGGCTTTGAAATACCAACGTTTTTTTCTGCGTCGAGCATTTTTCCGAGCTGGATATGGAACTCCTCACCCACAGTAGAGGCACTCCAATCCTCTGGTATCACCCCTACTTCAGACTGTTTATACCCCGGCTTCAGCTCCATACGAACCCCATCTTCTGCAGATGTTCGGCGACCTTGGCTTCCAGCTCGCTAACGCGCTGAGTCAATTGTGGCAACGGGGCTTCATAACGCTCAGCCAGCTCCTTCACGCGTATGGTCAACGTTTGGCTGACACGATCCATCTCGCCACTGATGGCGGCTTGTAGACTGGCCAGCCATTTGTCGTCTACGGCCAGTCGCTTGATTTGCGCTTCATCCTGATTCAGGTCCGGATATTTGGCATACGCCTTTTCGTCCAGATCCACCTCCAGCTCCTTGAGCTTTTTTTTCATCGCAATTTCTTGAGCCGCCAGCGACTGCCATTGCTTGAGCACGGCCAGTTCCTCGGCGGCATCCTTACCGACGTCCTTGATACGCTCTTTTACGGTGGCTGCGTTGATCTTTTCGATATCAGCGAACGCGCCTTCCTCACCGCTATGTTCTTCCTCCAGCTCGGCAAGGGCGGCACTGGTTGCTTCCAGGTCGGAGCTGGTCTGGTCGATGCTCGCCTGCTCGGCAGCGAAGTAGCGGGCGACGATCAGGTGCTTGGGCAGCAGGTCACAGGCCCAGCCTTTGTCCTTTTCCTTGCCCTTCTTGTCCTTCTCAATAACGCGATACGTCTCGGCCTTCCAGCCATCGGCTGAGATCAGATAGGCATCGTCCTGCATCACTTCGGCCCAGTAATCCATCAGGTGCTGATAGACGTCATAGGCGTCGATCAGCGGCTTGCCCTGGTAGTGCTGTAGCAGGCTTTCAGCAACCTCATGAATCAACTGCTTGGGATGGAAACCCGGTTGCAGCGCCTTGAGCATTCTCGCGGTTTGATCGTTCCACTTGCCAAAATGCTCGGCCATGCCAGTGATAAAGTCGACGAATTGCGGGTGTCCATAGATGCAGGTTTTAATATCGACCTTACCCACGGACAAATCAAAGTAGCCAGGGCGGTTGGCGGTGAACAGCGCGGCCTTGAGCTGCGGACACACCGCCCAGTAACCGGCCAGTGCCTCAATATCCGCGGCCGGAATACCACCCTTGAGATGGCCTTCGATGTCCTGCTTGTCTTCGGCTTGGGCGCTGTCGATATAGCGCGGCAGGTTGAGGTTGTAGTCGTTCTTCTCTATTTCCTCAAAACCCACCATGCGGGCGTAACGCGGCTCGCGGTCGTCCTGACGGGTGAAGGTGTCGACAATTTTGTGAACATCTTGTTCGCGCAAGCGATTCTTGGGACCGTCCTTGATGAAGCCAGCGCTAGCGTCGAGCATGAAGATGCCCTTGCGTCCCGTCGCGTATTCCTTGTCGATAACGATGATGCAGGCCGGGATGCCGGTGCCGTAGAACAGGTTGGCCGGCAGACCGATGATGCCTTTGATATAGCCGTGACGAACGAGATTACGGCGGATCTCGGCCTCAGCATTACCGCGAAACAACACGCCGTGCGGCAGAATGCAGGCGGCTTTACCCTCGCTTTTAAGCGAGCGGATGATGTGTAGCAAATAGGCGTAGTCACCCTGCTTGGACGGCGGCACACCGAAGGTTTCGAAACGATTGTAAGGATCGTTGAGCGGATCCAGCCCTGTGCTCCAGCGCTTGTCTGAAAACGGTGGGTTGGCCACGACATAGTCGAAGTTCTTGAGCAGGTCATAATTGCCCACTTTAAGCGTGAAGGCCGGGTTGGTCAGGGTGTTGCCCTGAGCGATCAGCGCCGTGGGGTTGTCGTGCAGAATCATGTTCATGCGCGCCAAGCCACTGGTGGCCGAGTCTTTCTCCTGACCGTAAAGGGTAACAGGCGTTCCGGCTTCGTCGGCGACCTTGAGCAGCAGCGACCCCGAGCCACAGGTCGGGTCATACACGCTGGTATCGCTGCTGGTTTGTGCCTGCCCGATGCCGATTATTTTGGCGATTACCTTACTCACCTCCGCGGGAGTGTAAAACTGGCCCTTGCTCTTTCCCGAATCCTTGGCGAAGTGTTGCATAAGGAATTCGTACGCATCGCCCAGAATGTCATCGTGAGCGGCACGGTTCTTTGAGAAGTCGAGCGCCGGATTCTGGAAGATAGCGATCAGGTTGGTGAGACGCTCTACCTTTTCTTGACCGGTGCCGAGCTTGTTGGAGTCGTCGAAGTCCGGCAAGTCGGACAGTTTGTTCGCACTGGCAAGAGGCGCGATGATCTTCTTGTTGATCTGGTCACCGATATCCGGTTTGCCCTTGAGCGCGACCATATCGGCAAAACTAGCACCGGCTGGGATGGTGATAGGCGCAAAGGTTTGTCCAGCATATTTATCGCTGACGTACTTGATAAACAACAGTACCAATACGTAGTCCTTGTATTGGCTCGGGTCCATGCTACCGCGCAACTCGTCGCAGGAAGACCATAAGGAGGAGTAGAGCTCTGATTTTTTGATGGCCATGAGTACTGGATTTTTCCGTAGCTTTTTGAATCACCAGGCAGGGCCTGGTGGCATATCAGTTCGTCATTTTCGCGGGAGCAGTAACAGCCGTACCGTCGAAAGGGTGGCTACAAGGCGGGAGGGCTTTCACGGAGTGATCGGATTCCGACTGCCTGCTCAAGAATGGGCACGATTATATCCATTTCTTCCCCCGTAAGGATCGAGATCTCCATCTCTCTAGTGGTCGAGAGCAGGCAGGAAGTCAACACACATGAAAATGCATTGCAATTAGCCATCACGGCGATCAGAATCTGATCCACCGCAAGATATCGGCATTGGCGCTTAGTAGAGATCCAAGATGGCACGGAACGCTGTGAACTCGATCACCGTCAGGTTACTCAAGCCTAAAAAAACGCCGGCAGATGCGATCAGCTCCACCTATGGACCAGGTGGCACGCGAGCGCTGAAAGATCAGGACTGGGATGGCGACGGCGAAGGTATCGTCTACTACGGCCAGGTCTACGACACCGTACCGGAGTGGCTGAGCCTCCTTCAGGGCTTTGTCAGCGATCCTTTCGACTCGCTGCATTCAAGCGGTTCAGCGGCGATTTTGTTCTTGAGCGTTGAGCAGAGGTGGATGGCGCTGTGCTTTGGATATGCACATATCGCGCTGAACGAGGATGCATTCGTGCATCAATTCGGGCTGAAGGTTGCCTTAAATACTGTAAGACGAGGGAGTCTTCTGAGTCTCGACCTCGCTACTCCAGATGCGGTCACGTTTCAGCGACGGGTTCAAGCCAGTAAGCTTTCCGACTTTAGTCAATTCGGGGTAGACACCCTGCGAGATCTCGCAAGGGTTGCAGGAGGCAAACCCGAAGACGACGCTTTCGCCAAATTCGTTGCAGGAAAAGATGCCCTCAGCCTGGATGCTCCACTCACGCCGTCGCAGTTCCACAGCAAGTGCATCGAGATCCTGAACGCCTTCAAATCTAAGGCATATAGGAAAGACTATGCTTGGTTTGACAATGTCAAAGTTGAGACTAACCCATCTCGCCTTAGACGCTTGGACAGACTTCTCTTCCAGGAAATTCAAGCCATCCGGAGCGGATCAAACAGCCTGCTGCATATGTCCCCTCCGGAAATCCAAAACTACGTTGAGGGGGCTGCCCTCCAATATTCGGGCTTCAACAGCCGCAAGCCTGAATTCACTAAGCTTTCGATCGAGGACTACGCAGCCGAGCTTAATCGACTGGGTTGCACACACACGATTCAGGAAATAAAAGCTTCTCACAAAATCCGCACTGAAAACCTGAAGACCGGTGCTATTGAGCCCGGATGGAAGGTTTATGATTGCCTCAATTGGGAGGCGACCCTGCCTACACCAACGCCTACAAACTACGTATTGTTCGCAGGCAAATGGTACAAAATCTCGAAAAAATTTAAGGACAGGGTCGATGAGCACTTTGACAGCATTGAGGACATCGCCGTCATCGGGTCGACCCACTGCCTGAACGAAGAAGAGCTAATCGAAGACTTGTTAAAAAATCGGTCAGATCTGATCAAGCTTGATCGTACAAAAATCAATCCGGAAGGCGTTGTCGCCGCCAACCTGGAGCCCTGCGACTTCTATTCAAATGATAAATACTTCATTCACCTTAAAGATGGGGAGTCATCTGGGCCGATCAGTCACTTGTGGATGCAGGGTGTCGTCAGTGCTGAGGCTTTTGTTGCCGACAGCGAGTTTCGCCGAAAGCTAAAGGATACGGTCGCGGCGACGAAAGGGGGATCTGCCTTCGTCGGAACCCTTCCGGACGGGCGCAAGCGTGAAGTGGATCGGGGCGAGTACACTGTTGTTTATGGGATCCTGCGTCACAGGTATGTTGACGGCACTATTGGCATTCCGTTTTTCAGTAAGGTCAGTTTGATGGCCGCTTGCGATAGGCTTAGACGCACTGGCATGAATATCCGTAAGGAAATCATCGAAAAATTGACGCCCAAGCCTCCGGTGAAAAAGGCCAAATCAAAAAAACCTACGATTAAGGCAAAAAAGCCGACCTCTAGCACCCTTAAACGCCCTGTTGCACCTTAACCCCTTCACTATTGGGCCTTACCCTCACCAAAACGGGTGGTCAAGTGAAATGCAATTTTTCACGGTATTCCAAATAGTATTCCAACCACAAATAAAAACAGATATTAGCCATATAAATCATTATCTTACTCAGCTGATTCAAATTACCCCGGCGATGCGGAACCGCCTCAAACCGACCAATACGCGAAGATAATCCTCCCAACTCGTCCACTTACAAAAACTCCAAACAACAAAAAGCCACCCAAAGGTGGCTTTCTCGTTTTCAATAATGGTCGGGACGGAGTGATTCGAACACTCGACCCCTTGCACCCCATGCATGCCAAGCCAGCTAACGGCATGATATCACAGCATTTTTCGGCGCGCTCGCTGCAAACGGCCGTCCATAGGTGCTTCCAAGTGCTCACGAGAGTCACGCATTTCTCACGCAGTCCAGGTTGCCAAAAATCGGCGTTCTGCCGACCTAGAATTCCCTTTCTATCGCCGGTCATAACCCTCACCTGATACGTGACCGCAGCCGCTTGGCTCGTGAGGGCTTTTGAGTTGTCGTGCCATTGATCACATGTCCATCAGCGGGCATCCCAACCTCACGCCACATCCTCATGGTCGGCCAACGCCCACAGCCTTGCTGCCTCGGCAAAGTCGAGCATGTCACACAGCTGGTCGGCATCCACATCCCCTCTCCGATAGGCTGCCATGGCCTGGTCAGAGAGGACCATTGCCCGGCCATCAGGGTCAGCAATCAGGGCCGACTGGTCTTCCAGCTCAGCCAGCCAAGCCATCGGCAGATTCAACTTTTCACCGTCCATAGCTGATCGATCCTCGTCGTGAAGGACTGGCTCATCATTTCCCGCTTCATGCCCCAGTCCGGCGCCGCTGGCACACTGGCGGCCCGCATCGTCCCCCTTCCCCAGCGCTCGTTGATATCGTCCATCACCTGCATCAGCCGGTCACAAGACACCGACTGCTTGAGCGCGAACAAATCCTCAGAAAACTCGCCAGGCTGCCGCAGATCCATCAGCAGCACCTCGGCCTTGCTGTAGCGGTACCCAGGGCGGAAGATCCGCTCAACTGCATCCGTCGCCAATCTCGTCATCAACAACGTGTCGCAAGTGGGGTAAGGCAGCTCCACAAGCGCGCCCTGGGCGTGATGCGCTTCATCCGGGTTGAACATGCCAGTGCGGATGCTCACGCGCATGCGCTTGCACACAGAGCCCTGGGCGCGGAGCTTTTCAGCAGCCCGGCCAACGTAGGTGGCCACCGCCTGTTTGATAGGCGCCAGCTCACTCAGCCGTTTACCGAACATCCGGCTACTGCAGATTTCCTGCTTGGGTGGCTCGATCTCATCCAGATCCAGGCAAGCGGTACCGCCCAGCTCGCGGGCGGTCTTCTCCACCACGACACTGAACTTCTGGCGCAACGTCCAGGCATCCGCTTTGGCCAGATCCATGGCCGTACGAATCCCCATCGCATCGAGGTGCGCAGTCATCCTGCGGCCAATTCCCCATACTTCCTTGACCTCAGTGTTGCGCAGCACCCAGTCGCGCTTCACCGGATCGGTGATGTCGACCACACCGCCAGTGTGGCTCAACAGCCGCTTGGCTGTATGGTTGGCCAGCTTTGAGAGGGTTTTGGTGTGGGCGATGCCAACCCCAACCGGGATGCCTGTGCACTGAAAGATCCGTGAGCGCACTCGCCGCCCGAATAAGGTCAGGTTTTCCTGGATGCCTGACAGATCAGCAAAGCACTCATCGATGCTGTAGACCTCCGTGGCCGGCACCATCGACTCAACGAGGGTCATCACACGCTCACTCATGTCGCCGTAAAGCGCGTAATTGCTGCTGAACGCGACGATGCCGTGGCGGCGCAGTTTCTCCTTGGCCTGGAAGTAGGGCTCGCCCATCTTCACAAAAGGCTTAGCGTCGTAGGACCTGGCAATCACGCACCCGTCGTTGTTGCTCAACACCACGATAGGAGTCTTGGCAAGGTCGGGCCGGAAGACGCGCTCGCAACTCGCATAGAATGAGTTGCAGTCGATCAGCGCGAATACCTGGTCACTGCGCATGGTCACGGACGCTATAACGCACCACGCCCCAGACCACCAGCTCATCACCCTCCATCACGTACCGCGGCGGATAGGCTTTATTCTCCGACTTGAGGATTACCACCCCGTCCCGTCGATGCAGACGCTTGCACATCGGCTCGCTGTTGATGGCAGCAATTACGATGTCACCGTGCTCTGCCTCTCGCCCGCGATCCACAATCACCAGGTCGCCAGAGTAGATGCCGGCGCCCTGCATACTGTCGCCCTCCACTTTCACCAGATACACATGGGGTGCGCGGATGTCGAATAGCTCATCAAGGGACAAATGCCCCTCCAGATGATCCGCTGCAGGCGACGGAAAGCCGGCCGGGACGTGGAAGGAGTACAGCGGTAGAGATTCAGATCCGCCTAGCGGCGTACCCAGGATTGTGACGGTCATGAGAAAGGGTCCAATGCAAACTGTATGCATATACAGTAAATCCGGCATTGGGCAGCCGGTCAATCCTGGTCAATGGAATTTCTGACGGACGAGAGGTGGAAAATGTGCGGACGCTACTCACTCTATGAGTCGATGGATCACTACCTGAAGCAGCTAGCATTGGACCTAGTGGTGATCAACGGGTACGACCATGAGCCGATCAATCGCTACAACATCGCGCCGTCAACCCGCGTCGAGGTGATTCGCCAGGTGGAGGAAGGCCTGACCATAGACCGGGTCAGGTGGGGATGGTCGCCCTTTTGGGCGAAAGGCAAGCGCCCAGACCCGATCAATGCCCGGGCCGAGACGGTGGTAACAGGACGGTTCTTCAAAGGGCTATGGCCCCAAGGTCGGGCCCTGGCGCCTGCAAATGGCTGGTTTGAGTGGGTGCCTGATGCGGACAACCCGAAGCAGAAACAGCCCTACTACATCACCAGCGCCGACGGCGCCCCGCTCTACTTCGCAGCGCTGGCCGAGGTGCACCAGGGAATTGAAGCCGATGATAGAGACGGGTTCGTCATCATCACAGCAGCTGCGGACCAAGGGCTGCTTGATGTGCACGATCGCAAACCGCTCGTGCTGGACGCCCAGATGGCCAAGGAGTGGATTGACCCAGCTACCTCGCCAGCTCGCTCTGCTGAGATTGTGGAGTCAGGCTGCAGGCCGGCGGAGGAATTCCGCTGGTTTGCCGTGACCAAAGCAGTGGGGAACGTCAAAAACCAAGGCGGTCATCTGATCGAACCGCTCAATGGCGCTCATCAGCAGGGCGACCTAGAGCTTTGAGCTGGTAGTCAGTCACAGCCTGGAATTGAGCCTCAGCGATCAAACGAAGCCGCTCCACTTCGAGGGGCGGCTCACCGGCTGACTGTGCCTCATGGAATCTCCGGAGAGCATCCACGGCATCCGTATACATGGGGTGGTCAGGATACAGGATCGGAGTTTTCGACTTCACGCGAGATCCTCCTACTAGGCGTCAGTGCACCGTTGAAGGTGCCCGGCCCTGCTCAATCAACTGGAAATCTAAAACAGCTTCGAATAGGGAATCGGCAAGCAATCGACGCTGTCGGACTTCCTCGCTTGGCAAACCGGCATCCTCGGCCTCTTGGTACCGGCGCGTGGCATCAATGGCTTGTCGGATCAAGGACTCACCTGCCTTGATCGTACCTATGAAGCTGCGTTTGGTCATCAATCCACCTCAGACACATTCCATTTCGCGCCAATGATGCCATCCAAAGTAGATAAACGCCTGGGAACACTACTCGGGTTTCGGAGGGTTCTCGTCCTCGTATGTGAGATCAACTACTAGCTTTACCGCCTCCTCATCGTCCTCCAGCAACTGGACGTCCCCCTCGTTATCTTCCACCTCATAGAGCTCGTCGAGGTCTTCCCGCTTATACCATTCTGGAATGTCTTCCCCGCGATACGTCCGTAATTTTACAACCATCTTCAATCCCTCCGTGCGTATCAAGGTGACATGGACGAGTCGGGCAGAGTTCAGCCGGATGATGCAGCGCCCCGGTTGGCGAATATTAGCGACAAGCGCTAGCTGCAGCCTCGAGTAAGCGCTCGTAGCCAATACGTTGCCGGCGCTCCGCCAGGAGGGCCCGCACCTTTACTTCCAGGCTGTCGCTCTGTCGCAGGCTCGCAGCGGCCCAAGGCGGTACGGCTACGTCGGGAGTTCGGCAAGGAACCTGAACCGGCACCTCGACGCGCACCGTACGGATCCCCGGCTCGGCATGGCCTGCACAGCCCGCAAGCAGGAGAAAACCTGCGAGCACCCCCACCCCGTGCAGGGATAGCCTTGCAATGGTCATAGGCCAAGCTCCTTGTCGATGATCGCGGCTGCGACTGTGCACTGATCGCCGCCGGTCCGCTCCTGCTGTATGCGGTTGGCGGCCTGATAGTCGGCCTGGGCTCCGTCCTTCGCCGCGGCGACGGCCTGTTCGGCCACCGCTTGGCGTTGCTGGCCGGCCAGTTGCAGATCGCCCAGCGCCTTGCCCTGCTCAGTGGTCAGGGCAACTAGGTTGTCTCGGGCCGCCTGGCAAGCACCTGCCTTCTCGGCCATGGCCGCGACATCGGTGCGAGCATCCTGTATCTGGCCGTGTTGCCACCAGATGAAGCCGGCGGCGGCCAGAGCCAGTATGAGCCAGGGCGGTATGGTCTTGAGTGCAGCGAGCGCGGCGCTCATGCCAGGGCCCGCCGCACGCCTTCGTCGATCACCTCGGCCTTGTAGGGGTTACCACCGTTCTCGTGCACGATGATGCCCACCACCAACTCGCGCAGGGTATACGGCTTGGAGATGTCGATCGAGTCGCGCACGCCGACGCCCAGGCGCTTGGCGATGGCCTGCGCATAGGCATTGGTGTCGTTCTCACTCGCCGGCGCCCAGCGGTTGATGAATTCCAGCGGGGTGTCGATTCCAGGACGGCCAACGCCGGGCATCCCATCCTTGCCCCGATAGTTGAGCAGCAGCTTGCCCAGGGCACGGATGCCGTTCTCTGGATGGTCGAAGCGGGCGAAGCGCGGCTTGGCCACACCTACCTCAACGCCCAGTTGCCCTTGCCAGGCGTTGCGCGGGTTGTAATCGATGTTGCCGGGGTTGTTGTTGCGGACACCGCGGGGTGTAGTCATAGGTTTTCTCCAGGCGAAAAAAAAGCCCGCGCTGGGCGGGCTGGGTTTGAACGAGGCCGGTTAAGCGGCCGGGACTTCTGGCTCCGGCGCCGCCGCGGGCTCCTTGGCAGTGATAGATACCTTGGCGCTGTAGTCCTTCAGCACCTGGGCAACGCACACCTGGGCAGTCGGAAATTGGTTGAGGATTTCACGGGCGCGGGCGTCCGCTTCCTCCTGGGTGGCATAGCGAGTTTTGTTGGCCGCGTCGTAGTCGTTGGCCAGGTTGATGGTTACATATGGCATATAAATTTTCCTCATTAAATTTTACAAATTAGTCACATCGATAAAAAGCATGTTTCCACCATCGTAAATGTTGGCGGAATCTGGCGGCCTACTGGTCCAAGGTTTGGATGTTGCTTGATATTGAGCATAGCCAGCACTCTTTGAAATTTGGCCGGGCGTGGAGGTAGTAAACATTGGGCCTTGGAACCGGATATCCTGAATCCAAAGATCTGTGCCACCACCCCCACCTCCGCCACCCCCAGAAATGTAAGAGGACTCAATTACGTACCCACCCCATTTGCCGAATGCAATTGCATAATTTCTACCGCCAGCCATAGCCCATGTTTGGGCGCCAGCGGACGGTTGAAATGGCTGCGAATCTCCAACACGCATAAACGCTGATGCTGCGTCAAAGACTAGCCCCCCAGCGGCGTTGAAAATCTGCATACCGGCATTACTGCCGGATGGCGGACCAGGCTTGAATCTATAAGCGGTAATCTGTTGATTGGCAACTGTTGAAGCAATGCCAACAAGATAGGTATCACCTCCGTTGAGTGAGAAAGTTTGAGCGAATACAAAGGGTGATGGAGAGGCGAAAGCGACGATCTCCCCACGATTAACTTCAAGCTGAATTCCGGTAAACCTCTGGTACGAAGAGGAACCGCCGCCACCATTTGCGACTAGTGTGGTTTTTGAAACGAGCTGGTAATTGACGAATCTCTCGTCAATTTGCAGCCGATTGGTATCACTTGTGAATGACTGAAAGCCAGCTCCCATTACCAAACCCCATAGGTGATTATAGTTCGCTGCTGTTGGGAGCTGGAGAAACTCCAGCTCAATGTCGTGCCAGATATCGAGATGGTCGGGTAATAACCCAACATGGTTTGGACGTCGATGCCAATTGGCACCCCGTGCCACCATGGAGTGCCCTCTGCAAACTGCGGGACATTGATCGACCCGCTAACGACGCCAGTATCAACTGAGCCCAAGCTAAGCCCAAGCCGATCGTTGAAGTCGATGATCAACACACCATTGGCATCGAAAACTTGAAGGCCTTGTGGCATCACTATCCCCCTGAAGAATGCGGACCAAAACCCGCCTCACTTATTACCAGACGCCCATCCGCACCCGTCTTACGCCGTCAACCACCACATCAATACCATTGACATCAATCATCGTGTAGGTATTGGCGCGAGTTGGATGACGCATGATGATTTGTGCGGTACGCGTGATCATCTGCATAAGAGGCAATCCCTGTGCGTTGACCAACGAAGAGTTTATATCGGCGGAAACCAATGCGCTTTGCACCGACAACTTAGAAACAAACGCCTCATTGATGAACACCTGCCCACCCTGAATTGAGAATGGATTCACAAACCCGTTACCACTTGGGTTTAAGATCGCAAACTTATCCGCCATTACAGCGAAGGTGGATTGCAGCACTCCGCCCCCATTTTCTACCCCCAGGCCAAACCCAGCAGCCACGTATTGCCCACCAGCCGTGACTTGGAGCCGCACCGAATACGAGGCGTTGACCTTGTTATTCAAGCTGGTCTGCGCCGTGCTGATCTGCTGCACTGATGCGTTGGTGCTGCCCAAGTTGCTCTGGACAGTGTCAACGCGTTTGCCCAAGGCAGTGTCGGCATCGGCTCGCGCCGTAACCTCGCTCTGAACTGCTGCTGCAGCATCATCAGCCTTCGCCTGCGCGGTGGTGATGCGCGTGCTGAGTGCTGAATCGGCATCAGATCGGGTTTTGGCCTCGTCCTGAATTGCGGCGCTGGCATTCCCTACCGAAGTGAGCAGGCCATTGATCCGCTGCGTTTCAGCTGCCAGCTTGTCGCCCTGCTGGGTGACGGTAACGCTCAGCGAGTCGAAGGCCTTGCCCGACGCCGCGACAGACCTACGGCCGGCAGCAATGTAGGCAATGTCCACCTCCCCGTTGGCATCGCCGGAATTGAACATGTCCAGGCGGATAGCCCAGATCTTCTTCCCGTTCCAGCCAGCGTGGCCGGACAAATCGAACTCGATGTCCTGCCAGTCCCCAGTGGAGGTGCTGATAGGCCAGTTGAACCGCCGAGCCTCAGCAAGCCCTCCATCCTCGTTGGCCCAGTACATGGCCGCACTGGTACGACCGGTATTGCGCCGGCGCAGCCTGATGCGGATCAGCGGGTTCTCACCACCGTCGATCACCGGGAAGGTGTTATTCACCTGGAACGTGGTGTATTTCGCGATGGTGACGTATTGCGGACCTGGGGTCAGGGTCGCGCCATCGGTGTTCGACTTCCATCCCTGGGTAGAGTTTGTGAACTCCCACGTCTGCCCTGCCACGAACGGCAGAGCGGTGCCTATCTTGGCCTCAAGGTTGGTGATGCTATTGGACTGAGCCGTGAGGCCGCTTTCCGTGGCAGCCACTCGGGTGGCTACGCCATTCAGTGCCGCGGTGGAGGCTTTGCTGGCCAGGCCAGTGGAGCCATTGTTGACGCTGTTCTCCAGGCTGGTGGTTCTGCTGGACACCGAAGTGAGGTCCTTGCCCTGCTGGGTCACGCTGGAGGTCAGGCCGTCGACGGCAGTGGATACGGCCCCGATGGCATTGCTGTCCACCTGCCCGCTGTCTCGCCAGCCGCTGGCTCGCGCCCCTACTTCCAGTTGTGGCCTGGCAAGTTCGACATAACCGGATGCCACCGCGCCCGTGGTGCTGTAGATGCGGTAGTACAGGTTGCACCCCGCCGCGTTGGACGGAGACACAGCGGAATACTGCACACGCTGAGTGCCCTGGTTGATCGGCACCAGCGGCGAAGCAGGTGCACTGATGATCGCCCCTGACGCGTCTACCCACTGCATGAAGATCCTGAGCGACAAACCACTGGTGCCCCTGACGAAAATGGACGTGGTCAGCGTCTGGTTCGGCCCTACCTTGGGCCTGCGGGGGGTTCCGGTCACTGTCGGGCGAAGCGATTTGTATCCCGATGAGGTGTTAAACCCTCCCGAGGCCTCGATGCGCTGCGCCTTTTCACCAGCGTTCATCCATGAGGTGACCAAGGCATCGGTGGTAGTCACAGATCCCTCAGTTTCCCAGCCATCAGCCGAGCCAGCGGGCCCGCCGGCCTTTGTGAAGGCCGGGTTGTACAGCAGGTTTTCGCCACCGATATCGCCAATGCTGTTATCCAGCTGGGTCAGTTGGCTGGAAGCGCTGGTGAGGCCCGCTTCCGTCAGCCCCACGCGCCCGATAAGGGCGGACGTGGCAGCGGCATTGGCCGTGATGTCTGCTGCGTTGACCCGGCCGTTATCCCGCCAACCCGTCATTGCGCTGCCCAGTTCCAGCTGCAGGCGGTCCCACTCACACCAGCCAGTTGTGCTGGCCCCGTTCAGTGGCCCCCGGATCCGATAGATAATCCTCACCGAAGCGGTACCCGCCGGCGCCGGCGCCGACGTGCGGCTGAAGCGCTGCCAAGCCTCTGGTGCAATGGAGGCATTCTGCGAGCTGGCTCCGTCCGTGCTGATGTTTGCTCCACTGGCGTCCCGCCACTGGAAGAATAGCTGGGCGATCAGCCCGCTCGTTGCCCGGAAATGCCCGGAAAGCGTCAGAACCTGGCCTTCTGAGACCCCTGGCCATTTAGGTGTGTCCTGCACCAGGTCGACGTAGCTCCCAGCACTTGGGATAGTCAGGCCCAGGCGCAGCGCCTTTCCGGAGGGGTCGAGTGTGGATGGCACGAACACAGACGTCAGCGCCGAACCGGAATTGCCTAGCGCCCAGCCATCGGGCAGCCAGGCCGTGGTCGGGTTGACCACTTCCAGCGACGGGTTGTACAGCAGGTTCTCCCCGCCAATCTGAGTCAACGACGTGTTGATGCCTGTGATGGCCTCGCCGGCGGCAGTGATCGCCGCCCCCTGCTGCTCCACCTTGTTGCCCAAGGTCTGAACTGTGGAGGCATCGGCCTTGGTTTCCACCTTGCTCAGGGCACTGGCAGCCGCTGCCGCTGCGTCGGTGGCTACCTTGTCCGTGACGGCCACCCATGCGGTGC
Organism: Pseudomonas sp. S36; assembly: GCF_016647875.1. Lineage (NCBI taxonomy): Bacteria > Pseudomonadati > Pseudomonadota > Gammaproteobacteria > Pseudomonadales > Pseudomonadaceae > Pseudomonas > Pseudomonas sp. S36. Next base: position 26,346 of record NZ_JACVVG010000020.1, read on the forward strand.
CTGACCAGCGCTTCGGCGTATTGGCGTTCCCCGTGGTGTCGATCCACAGGTTCTGCGCCAGACGTTTGTCAGCCGCAGGCGCGGCAGATCCGTAGATCACCTCACCTTTGGCGCCGGCTGCCGTTGCAGCCGCCTGCGCAGCCTGCTGTGCAGCGGTGACGTTGCTGTTGGTGGTGGTAAGCCCACCCTGCAAGCTGACGATCGACTGACCCTGGGTGGCGAGCTTTCCTTCGGCCTCGGTCACCGCGTTGCTCAGGCTGAATACAGCCTCCGCCGACGCGGACGCGGAACGCCGGCCCGCGGCGATGTAAGCGACATCAACCTCACCGGTTGTATCCGCAGCGTTCATCATGTCCAGGCGGAGGGCATACATGCTCTTGCCGGACCACCCGGCCTGGCCTGACAGGTCCAACTCGATGTCTTGCCAGTCAGTGGTGGTGACGCTGATCGTCCAGTCCAGGCGCCGAGCCTCCGCCAAGCCGCCGTCTTCGTTGGCCCAGTACAACCGTGCCACGGTCCGCGTGGTGTTGCGACGACGCAGGCGGATGCGCAGGTAGGGGTTCTCCGCACCTGGTAGCACAGGTGTGAAGCTGCACTGCAGGCTTTGGGACTTGGCCATGGTCGCGAACAGCGGCCCGGCGGTGAACGTAGAGCCGGAAGCTGTAGCCACCCACCCACGGGTAGAGCCGGTGAACTCCCAGGACTTGCCCGCCACGAATGGCTGGGAAGCGCCGACGCTGTTCTTCAGCTGGGTGATGTCGCTCCCCTGGCTGGTCAGAACGCCTTCGGCGCTATCTACCCGGTTGCCAAGCGACTGCACCGCCGAGGCGTCAGCCTTCTTGCTCACGCTGTCGGTCAGCGAAGTCAGGGCCTGGCTCTGCGAAGTCAGCTGCTGATCCTGGGCTTTGTCCTTGTCTTCGGTCGCCGTAACCCGGCTGGTGACCTGTTGCAGGGCCTGCGAGCTGGCCTTGCCGTCGATGCTGGTCTGCATGCCGTCCATGCGGGTGGCTTGCGACATGAGCTTGCCCTCGGCATCGCTGACCCGGGTGGTCAGGCTGCTGACTAACGAAGCATCGGCCTTGGTTTGCGCCAGGGCAAGCGCGCCAGCGGCAGCTGCGGCAGCATCGGTGGCTACCTTATCCGTCACGGCGACCCAAGCCGACCCACTCCAGCGCTTCGGCGTGTTGGCATTGCTGGTGGTGTCAATCCACAGATTCTGCGCCAGGCGGTCAGCGACCGCAGGCGCTGCCGATTGAACGATGACCTTGCCCTTCCCGCCCGCCAGGGTGGCGGCATCCTGCGCAGCCTGCTGGGCAGCCGACACGTTGCCGTTGGTGGTGGTGAGGCACGACTGCAGGCCCGAGATCTGCTGGGCCTGGGCCGAGGTGGCGCCCTCCAGGGTCTCAACCTTGGTTTCCACGGTCTGGACGCGTGCGGCCATCCCGTTGGCTGTAACCACTGCCTGCCCCACGTCCGTCCAGTAAGTGGTGTTCGGCGGCGGCGTGTTCAGCGGCACGGCCTTTAGGGCCTGGTACAACTTACCATCGCTGCCCAGGGCGCTCTGCCCCACGCTGTAGGCCTTGTCCTTACGGTACGGCAGCGAGCCGGCCAGGGCAGAAACGTTCGCAATCTGCTGCTGCAGGTCAGCCTTGGCCGCCGCCACGTCGCCACTCACCGCGGTGATCTGCTGCTGCAAGTTACCCTTGGTGGTGCTAAGGGCGTTGTTCACGTCGCTGATTTGCTTGGCCAGCTCGGTCTTGGCGGTACCGATCCGCTCGTTGACTGAGCCCGGGCCGTTGCCATCGATAAGAGCGATCTTTTCGATCTTGCTGGTGAGCTCCTTGCCAAGCTCGCTCTCGGTGACCTGACCCTTAATCTGCTCGAGGATCGGGCTGGCATCGGCACTGGCCATGCCGGAAACCACCGTTGGCGCCACCGGGAAGAACGGGCCCACGTTGCCGGACCGGTCTACCAGGCGCGCCCAGAAGAAGAACCGCTGCCCGGCGCGCAGGCCCTGCAGGACGTGCTCGTTCTGCGGGTAAGCCAGGTCTGCCAATTTGGTGGCCGCGCCCAGGTCAGTGCCCTGGCTGTACCACAGTTCGGTGCGCTCGGTGTCTTCGGCGCCGGCAGGCAGGCCCCACTTGATATCGATACCGAACAGCAAGCTCTCGGTGGTCAGGAACGTGACCGCCGGCGGCAGACCTTCCTTGCCGTTCAGCTGAGTCAGGTCCGAGCTCTTCCAGATTGACGTGATATCGAAGGCACTCACAGAGCGAACTCGCGCCAGATAGGCGCCAGCGTAGATCCCGACCACGTCCACAGACGCGGCACCAGTGCGTTGCAGGCGGATCCAATTGCCGTTGTCCTTGCGCCACTCAACATCGTATGCAACGGCGCCCTGCACCGCCGGCCAGGCGATGGTCATGGTGCTGACCGCGATGCCCTGGTCGATCATGTGGCCAGACGACAGCGATACGCTGGCCGGAGGCGCCACGGTGGTCACCGGAATGACGCTGATCGGACGCTCGTCCAGCTTCGCACCGGTATCGATCGCGGCGAACTTGCTCGGGTTGAACTCGAGCGCGGTGATTTCGTAGTTGCCCCCCTGGGTGCGGGTGGTCTTGAGCACCCGGAACAGCTGAACCGCCAGGTCGTCGTAGTCGATCGCCCACTGCAATTCAGGTTCGGGCTGCAGGCTGTACTCGGTGGTGACGGTCACCGCCCGGCCCGCGACGGAGTGCACGGTCCGCGCCTGGGCGGTACCGTTGGGCAGGTTCACGATCAGCCGGTCGCCGGCCTTGATCGGGGTGTCACGGTCCAGCGTCACGACGCGGCCAGCGGCAGAGGAAATACGGCCGCCGTTCGGCCGGCCTGCCACCAACTCGTCCGCCACTGGGATAACGAACCCAGGCAGCGGGATACGACCCTCCATGCCGGTCTTGAACGTAACGGTGCGGTCCTGGCTGTTGCTCAGCAGCGCCCACTTACCACGGCGCTGGGCCTCGGATGCCCGAGTGCAGCCAATCGCGGAAAGCTCGATTGGGCGGTCCCGGTACCGGCGCTGCAGTGCGTTGTCGGTCACCGGAATGACATCGGTGTCGTAGTTGTTGGCCGGGTTGTCATAGCTGACCAAGGCGCGACTGTAATGCGTGCTGCGCTCGGCTCCACCATAAACGAACTCACCGTCGATCACGTTCGACCTGGTGAAGACGTAGTCGATGTCCTGCGCGCGCGGCATGTCGGCCTGCATGAACAGCGAACCATGGGCCCAATACACCATGCCCCGATAGATTGCAGACAGGTCACGCAGCAGCGTCCAGGCCTCGGCACGGCCCTGCAGGTTCATGTCGCAGAGGAAGCGCGGCTCCTGGCCGCCCACACCGTTCGGCACAAGCTGGTCGCAGTACTGGGCGATGCGGTACATCTCCCACTTGTCGACCATCCACGGCTTGATGCGCTTGCCCAGGCCGAAGCGGTCTTCCACGCACAGGCCATAGGTCACGAAGGCAGGGTTGTTGGTCCAGGCCAGTTTGAAAGTGCCGTCCCACACACCGCTGTAGGTGCGGTTAATCGGGTCGTAAGTGCTCGGTACCGGCCAGCGCTTGGCCTTGCACTTCACAGTCACCGCCGGGATGTTCTGGAACTGCTGGGCATCGAACTCGATGTACAGCAAGGCGGTGTTGGGGTACCGTAGCTTCTGGTCGATGATCTCGGTGTAACCGGCGACAGTCATTGTGTCGGCCACGGTGCCGCTGTTGACGTTTGGAGTGATCCGACGCACGCGCAACATCCAGCCGGAGGTTGCCTTGGGCAGATTGACGCGCACAGACCGCTGGTATCCGGTGGTGGTCTTGCCGTCCACAGCGCCCACGCTCGCTGCCACGTATGCGCCGCCGTCGGTGGAGATATCGATCGCGTACTCGATCCGGTAGCCGATGGTATCGCCGTTGCTCTCTTGCTTGGCCAAACGCGGCCAGACCATGCGGACGCGCACGGCCGACAGCTGAGTATTGCTCAAGGCCCGGGTAAACGGGTTATCGCTGCGCAGCTCTACGTTGACGGTGGTCTCGTTCTCCACCGCCGGAATGCCCTGGATGTACCCCTGTTCCACGGAACCCGAGCGCCACTCCCACTTGACGCCAGGGAAGTTCACGTTGCCGCTGGCGTCCGCAATCGGGGTGTTGTCGAGGTAGATGTCCCGGTCGGTGGGCACCCCATCGAATTCGCCTTCGCCCACGGCCAGCAGGATCTTGGCGATGTTCGTGGAGCGCAGGCTGTCCGGCGCTTCTACTGCCTGCTTTGGCTGGCTCTCGCCACCCTTGGCACCGACAATTTCCAGGTGATCTACTGGGCCCATGCTTTCCTCCGGGCGAAAAAAAACCGCCAACTGGCGGTCTGTGCATTCTTTTGGCGCTATGCCTTGTCCTGTGCCTCGATTGAGGCGGAGATAATCGCCCCACCCCAGCGTCGTTCCCCGATGCAGATCGGAACGGGGTTACCGCTTGCGGTGGTGTTCTTGGCGGAACCAAACGCGTAACTCGGCAGGTTTTCCGGCGCCGCACTTTGGGATAGGCCCTTGGCCTGGGGGCTGAGCATTTGAATTACGCCGCCAGCAACGAGTGCAATACCAGGTGCTGCAGCCGCCTGAAAACCGGGGATGAACGAGACCACAATGAGAATGGCGCCGATGATTGTTTGAAGCAGCCCGGCACGCTTTCCGCCCTGTACGACTGGGACGATCCTCAGCTCCTGAACCCCCCCTCTATCGAAATCGGACTCGCTCACGTTTTTCCCGTTACGGAAAATGGCGAATCTCATCCCAAGCCGATCCAGTCGTTTAACCTCTTCCTCGAAACCAGGAATGGTGACCTTTAAGGCCTTGAACGCTTCCCAAGCCTTCCCTGTGTCCAGAACCTTCGAGTGCAGCCTCCCAAACTTCTGCGCCAGTGATCCAGAGAGTTTGATGTTCACATGATGCTGAGCGAATGCCGGCATGATTCCTCCAGGCGTAAAAAAGCCGCCCGAAGGCGGCTGTATTCTTGGGAGCTACAAGCAATCTCTCGCAGCTTTTTCGATGGCGCTTCTACCGAGACCTGGGCTCCAGGCCATCCGTTGCTTGAGAGTCACAGCACTGCCCGATCCCGACTTGCGGATATCAAGCAGCTCATCGGTCATATTGCTTTGGGCAACCCATAGCCGATAGCCGTCTGAGTTCTCGGCCATCGCCGAGTCGGTGCGTGCCGCTTGCCACTTCGGAAAAACGCAAAGAGCGTAGGCCTTCGGGTCTTTTAAGGTAGTGGCCGAGATCGTCGGCTCATTCCTTTCGAGATCCGCAGGCGAGACGCACCCCGCCAGAAAAGCCAGCCCCATTGCCACGATCAAAATTCGCATGTGATTCCTCCTTGACGATCAGGGGAATCTACCACAGCGCTGCCTCCATCCAACTGCAAGCATGTGAGCACAGCGCCGGCACTAGCCTTGCTGCTTATGCCGGACGTAAAGCACTGGCGGCCCGCCTGATACAGGACGAGCCTGCAGCTCAAACGCGTGCGGATGACCTTTGATCAGATCGCTCAGTTTTTTGAAGCCATGAGTACGGGGATCAAATTCCGGTCGCAGTTTGGGAATGTTTGCACCCAGAGCACCCAAGTGGGCCCATCCATCTTCATCAGCTATGTCGTCGAGAATCTTAGCGATGAAGCTCACAGGCGCTTTTGGTTTCTTTTTCACCTCCGTCTTGGCCGTAGGTTTGCTAACCACGGTCGCATCAGCGGCCGAGTCAACCTCGGTAGTTGGGACTTCATCGCTGGAACTCGGGATGTCCACACGCAGCAACTCGGTGAAAACGAACTTGTCGCAAGCCGCGACAAAAGGCCTAGGGGTCTTCTCTTCGCCGAAACCGTAAACGGTGAGGCCTTCTTCACGCATCCTGGATGCAAGCCGAGTGAAGTCGCTATCACTGGAAACCAGGCAAAACCCATCGAAACGACGGGTATAGAGGAGGTCCATCGCATCGATGATCAATGCGCTGTCTGTGGCGTTTTTTCCCTTGGTGTAAGCGAATTGCTGGATTGGTTGGATGGAATGATCGAGCAGAACCTTTTTCCAGCCTCCCAGCTGTGGGCCTGTCCAGTCGCCATAGATCCGCTTGACGCTTGCTACGCCGTATTTGGCGATTTCTTCGAACAGCCCCTCAACGATGGCAGCCGGAGCATTGTCAGCATCGATCAGGACCGCCAGATGCTTTTGTGAATGGTTCGCTGCGTGAATAGCCATAGGTCGTCCTTGAACAAAATCCAACCATACCGCCAGTGGGTCGGGGAAGCCACGCAGTAAAGCTAAAAGCCCAGTGCAGGGCTGGGCTTCGAGTAGGACGATTAGCAGCGTTCACGCCGTTCCTTCAAGAGAGCATCTGCAATCTCTGCTGCCCTCTTAGCGGTCGCTTTGTTGTGGGCATCATCGCTTAAACCAGATGTCAGCCTCAGCGCGCTAGAAATAGCAGCAGCAGCAAATTGGTCCCAAGCTTGAAGTTCGGTATCAGTTTTCACTTTTTGAGCCATGACCTAGCCATCCTTGATAGGGAGGATGAAACGCTACCAGTTTGCCATCAGCAATATCAAGCTCTCTGACTGTCCTTCTCGCGTGGACAGAAATCCAGTACCTGGAAGTAGTACTACTTAGTAGCGTTGTGCTTCCCTACGACCCGCCCCGGTCCGTTGCCGGAAAGCCCATGGACTGGGGCGTAACGACCTAGAAGGTCAATGTGAGCGAGCACTACCTAATCCAGCCGGAACAAGCTATCTATCAGCTGACGAACGCTGTGATGGCCCTGGCTAAAGTATTGGCCCAGGCAAGCCCTGAGCAAACCCAGGGTTACCTGGCGGCAGCTGTTGAGGGATCCAGAGCGAGCGGGCACGGAACCGACTTGATCGAAGAGATCTACCGAGCTACCTTCCCAAACGCTAAGCCAACTGTGGTACTGAGCCCGGAAGAGTTCGCTAAGAAACAGCGCGAATTGGGTCAGTAAGCCTAGCTCCGGTGATGGTCGAAGCGGAGATCAGCGCTTTGCTGACGTAGACCCGGCCGTCGCCACCCACTACAAACTATTTAGTAACAGGCTTCACCCTCGATTTGCGCTTGGTCATAGTGCCTCCTGCGGCCGTGCCGCTTCATTTCGCGTCCCGATGACGCAACACAAGACGCGCTCGGTCGAGCCATGGGCCGCCGAACACGATAATTTCCGATGGCCGCCCCAGCAGATGGTGCAGCATGAAGGGGCCCGGTCCAAACACCTGGGCTACCTCGCCTGGTAGTTGGGCACTGTCACCTAGGTAAATGCCCGCATGGTTGGGGTGGGCAGTGCGCCCAACCGCCATGACGATCAAATCACCACGCTTCGGCTCGCTCACCCGGTGGAAGCCGGCAGCTTTATAGGCCTGCTCGTACAGGCTGGGGCCGTCAGCGTTCTCCCACCAGCCCTCTTCGCGGGCGTAAGCGGGAAATACCAGGTTCCATTCTCGCTGGTACCAGTCGGCGCAGGTCTGCCAGCAGTCCCACGCACCGTGTACGAACGGACGACCAAGCAGCGGTGTATGGCCGGTAGGCGTGATCGTGCGCAGGTCGCCCTCTGGCCAGGACAAGATGTACCAGGGCAGGCCCGTGGCCTCGCACATGGCAAGGTCCCTCGGAGACGGCCTGCTGGTGGCGTCAGGGTGCGAGTGAACGATTCCAATCACCTCGCCCAAGTCTTCCGCCTCGGCGTACTGCTCTGGTGCAATCCTGAATTCCTCAGTCGGATCGTTGGATGCATTGGAGCATGGGTGATAGACCTGCCGGCGGCCAACTTGCAGCAGCAGGCCGCAGCACTCACGTGGGTATTCAGCCGTTGCGTGCGCCTGCACGGCGGCGAGAATGTGTTTGCGCATGGTCAGCTCCGGGCGATCAGCGAGACTGCAGGGAAGCCGCCGAAGGGAAGTTCGTTGCCCTGGCCATGCCGGACGGTGCACCCAGTGTCCAAACAGCCGTTGCATTGGTCCTTGGCCGGGTCCGAGGTCGGGTTCCCATCCATGTCGTAGTAGGGCCCGGTATAGCCACAGTTTGGCCCACGGTACCCTGCCGTCATCGCCCAATGGCATAGCTGCGTCATCTGACGCCCAATCGTCTCGCCACCCACATCGCCCGGGCTTGCAAGCTCCCAGGCTACAGTCGTGCCGCTCTCGGACACTTTCTGGTCGATGTACCAGACTTCGATTGCCTCCTCTGCCGGATCTGCGGAGGTGTTGCCGCCTGGGAAGTTCGAAGCGTCCAGGTACTCGGCGAAGGTGTGCCGCATGGTCAGCTTGAATTCGAGCAGGTTGTCGAAGGCCAAGCACAGCGCGGTGATCCGGCCATTGACGTTGCCCACGCTGAACGTCGGTCGCACCGCGGTGCCGTCGGAGTTCGCCTCGATGCCTTCAATCTGCACTGGCCAGGCGCTGTACTCGTTGCCCTGCCACCAGATGGACTTGGCCTGCAGCTGGTCGGCATTGGCGCCGGCTGCTCGCAGCTCCTCGGGGGTATGAGGAATTGCGTGGCCATGGAAGCGCAGAGTGTCGGCGCCGAAGTCGGAACCGTCGAGCTCGAACAGCAGCACCTCGTTGCCAGGCTCCAGGGTCTGGATGTTCTTGATCAGTGACATGCTGGTTCCTTATGGGTGAAAAGCCCGCTCCAGGGTGGCGGTTACTCTGAAACGACCACCACCCACCGGGGTAGGCTTGGGGTCTTTGCAGGTGAATAAACCAAGATCCCCGAGCGGCGTGGTCCACAGAAAAGCCTTAGCCCCGCCGTGCCTGTCGAAAAACTCCATGACTTTGCGTACTTGGGCCTTCGTGCCGGTGAAGGTGATGGGGTAGCTGTCTTCCTTGTTGTTGGGCCCGTCACCAACCACCTGCCGGTACCCGCCCCCAAACCGGGATTCGCGGGTGCGATAGCTGATCTCAGGGGTTTCCCCACGCTGCGTTGGCCAGCTGAATTTCTCGATGGCCATCAGCGCCTCCCGGTAGTGTTTCGATGGCTGACGCCACCTGGACGCCATGAATCAGCGACCGCTTTTTCGGCAGCCATCTGCATTTGTTTTTGCATGTTCTGCTGGAGCAGCGTTTGATCGAGCTGCATGCCCTCGCTGCTTCTGTCCTCCATGACCAGGCTCACAGGTGCGGATACGCTGATGGACGCGCCTGACTGAGACCGTCCAGATACCTGACGAGGAACCGGCATTGGCGAAACCAGGCCACCGTCTGCGTAGCCGCGGCTATTGAGAGCTGACAGGTAGTCGAGCATTCCGGGCTGGCTGACTACCTCGCGGCGAAGCACAAACTCACCAGCGTGGACGATGCCGGCAGGGTCATACTTGCCGCCCGCACCGGTGTAGCCGCCGTCCGAGAATCCGTATGCAGACGAGTAACCAGCTTGAGAGGCTCCGAGATTTGAGGAAACCGCGCCCGCCGAGCCGGCTTCCATACCATTACCCCCGCCACCGCCAAAGTAGGCGGATGCCGCAGTGGCGCCCCAGCTCACCAGACTGCCAAGCAGCCCAGAGGCAGCGCGCTGCGTCTCGATCCGGACCATGTCAGCCAGGATCGACTTGGTGAAGTCTGCAAACGAGAACTTGCCTGTCATGGCGAAGTTGACGACTGCATCCTCCATCGAGCTGAATGCATTGGTGAACAAGGATCGCGTCTGCCCGGCTACATCCCGGGCCTGCTCCAGATAATTCTGGAAGGCAGACGATGCACCCTTGCGCCAGTCGCCCTGCGCGGCCGTCATCTGGTCGTAGTTGGCGATGGTGGTTTCCTGCAGGTCCTTCTCGGTTTTGTTCAGGGCCGCCAGCTTCTGGTTGTACTCATCAAGGCTCATGCCGCGGGAGCCGTCGCCGTACTGGTTGGCCAGGTCCAGGCGCTGTTGGTTGATGCGATCAGTGATTCCGTACTGCTGATCCTGCAAGCCGCGCTGACGATCGCCCAGTCCAAGACCGTCTGCGGAGCGCTGTCCCTGCAGCCTCAGCGCTGCGACCTGCTGGTCGAGGGCGTCCGTGTAGGTCTGCACTGCCCTGGCCTGCTTAGCCAGCCGGCCCTGCTCATTGGTCGCCAGCACCGAAAGCTCGGTATCGGCGTCCTTCTGGGCCTTGACCATCGAGGCACGCGCATCGGTTATCTTCTGGTCAAGCTGGATGCGCTGCTGCGCGCTGGTGCTGCTGCGCCCTTTTGCCTGCTCAAGCGCAGCAATCTCTTCCTCGTAAGCATGCGTTACATCGGACTTCTGCTGCTCGATGATCGCGGCACGCTGCGACGCGTAGGACTCCTGAGAGATCAGACCGGCCTTCAGTGCGGCGTCCAGTTCCTTCTGGTGGTTCTTGTACTCGGCCTGGATGGCGGCAAGAGCGTTTTTCTGGGTGTTGAAGCCCGTGAGATCGACCGGTGTGGTGCGGCCAGCCGCGTCCTTGAACTGCTTGGCGATGTCAGCCTTTACCTTGGCGATGTTTTCAGGTTTCAGTCGCTCATCTTCAGGGTTGACCTTGCGGATCGCCTCCAGGGATTTGGTGTATTCCTTGAGTGCGTCCTTGCGCTTCTCGGCGTTGGTCCGAGCAGACTTTTCCAGAGCGTCAATCTTGCCGATGGCGACAATGGCCGCCTGTTGCCGTTGGGCATCTAACTCCTGGGCTCTGGCAATCGCCTGTTGTGTGTCCCGCTGCTGAATCAGGCCTTTCAACTCAAGATTAGCGTTGGTCAGCTTTTTCTGAGAATCGCTGTCGTCCTTGTCGGCATTGACGGCGCTCTGGGCCGCAGCTACCTGGCGCTGCAGTTCAACGATTCGACTGGCAATATCCTGCTCTCGGCCAATGTTTTTGACCGAGTCAACGGTGGCAGCTACCTCCCCTCGTAGCGCTTTCCAGCCGCGCTCCCAGATCGACAGATTTTCGGTGACCTCCTTGCTACGATTCTTGATGGTATCGACGTAGGTGTCGGTGAGCAGCTTGGTCGCGCCGATGGTGTCGCCCTGCTCTTTCAACGCAACGATCTGCGAGTACGTCGAGGCGGTCAGGAAGTTGTACTGCTCGTTCAGTTCCTTGGCTGCTGCGACCGGGTCCTTGCCGATCTTCACGAACTCGGCCACGGTCTCCTCGACCGCCTTGCCGGTGGCCGAGCGCCACTCCAGAGCGGCCTCTGTGATCTCTACGAAGCTATCAGAAGCGACCTTCCCGCTACCAGCCAGTTGGGTGAGCACCTCCGCCGCAGCGCCGGTGGTGCCAACAGTGGCCGCAACCTCGCGCGCCATCCCCGATAGGCGGTCCGACGTAGTTCCGGCGGCATTGCCGGTCGTGATCAGCGCCTTCTGGAATTCGACGGCCTCCTCGCTGCCCTTGTAATAGGCGTATCCAAGCACGCCCGCAGCTGCAGCCGCGACCGTGAACGGGTTCACCAAGCCAAGCACATATCCGCCGAGGGCCTTGATGGCCGGCCCAACGCCACCAAACATGTCTTTCAACTGCCCACCCTGCTGGAGCAAGACAGTGAGCGGAGCCTGGCCGCCCTGGAGAGACACGACGATGTCAGTGAATTGCGCGGGGACCCCGCGAAGCGCGGCGGCGGTTGCCTTGGCCGACATGCCGGTCTTGTTCAGCGCTGTATCTGCGCCGCCCAGGGCCGTGCGCGCCTGATCGATCTTTGACTGGTACTCGCCGAAGGTTTCAGCATCCAGCGCACCGCTCGCACGGAAGCTCTTCAGCCTCTGTTCCATCTGGTCCAGACGGCCCAGCGCAGCGACGGTCGGGTCGATCTTGCCCAGCAGCTCTTCCAGCGCCTGACCTTCTTCCCGATGAGCGCCGGCAGCCCTCCTCGCCGCCTCAGCCTGGCGCTCTTCCGTTGCGATAAGGGCTTGGGCCCGGCTGTTGATGGCCGCCTGACGGCTGGCGCTATCTGAGAGCACGGCGTTCGCCTGGCCGGTGACCTCCGCGCTCTGCTCAGTAGCCCGATTGAGCGTCTGAACATACTGGCTCGCCTCCAAAGAGGCTTTGGCCACGGCCAGAATCCTGGCCTGTTGCTCATCAGCGGACTCGGCGGCGCGACGGCCTGCTTGGGCACCGGCATCCGTGGCGGTAGTCAGCGCCTGCTGGACTTGCCCGGCCTGCGCAGCCTCAGCCCGAAACGAGCCCATGTTCGCTGCAGCGCTGCTGAATGCCGTGGATGCGCTGGTAACGGCGCGGCCCACGGTGGCCATCTGCTGCGCGAGTTCGGCCTGTTTGGCGTTGAGCGATTGCAGCTCCTGCACGATCTGCCGGGTGTCACCCTGCAAGCTGCCCAGGGCCGTTTCCCAGGCGCGACCAGTTCGCCCAGCCGACTCCTCGCTGCGCTTGCCGGCGTCCGTCAGCTGGTCGAGGTTATCCTTGGCCTCGATAGCATCACCGGAATCGATCTGAAGACCGAGGGAGGCAATGGTGGTCATGATCTACTCCATGGATTCGGCCATGACGGCCAGGGCCTCGACTTCCATCACGCGGAGATCGGGAAAAATGTCGGGAAGGTCGCGGTGCTTGATGCCCAGCATTGCGGCTGTTGTGGGAATGGCCGCGTAATCCAGCCCGGACGGGCCACCGGGGCCAACCCGCCATTGCGTGCCCATTGCGTCGAATAGGCGGAAGGCAGACCAGGCATCCGGCCACACCTCTACCTCATCTTCCGCAATGTCTGCCAATGTCAGGCCTAGAGCCGCTAACTGCTCGGCAGAGGGACCCTGCTCATAGCACGCCCGGGCGGCCGCCTTCAGTTTCCCAGGCGGGCTGGGCTGTAGGCAGCCTGGAAGGCGTCGATGACGGCCTTTGGCGCCCCTGTACAGGTACGCACCAGATCAAGGATCGCTTCCTGGCTGAACTTGTCCTCCAGGTCCCACCCGGTGACGATTTCGCCCAGTTGCTCAGCCTGCAGGGCGATCTCGCCGGCTGTCACCTCTTCCCAGGTGGCGTTGTCTGCCTTGGACTTCTCTGCCCAGGCGTCGCGCGCCTTGTTCCAGCGATCAAACATGCCGGCCAACGTCACGCGGTCCATGTAGCGGAACTCGAACTCCACCGGCACCGACTCTCCACCGATTCGAGGCACTTGCACCTCGGCAGTAAAGGTCGGGTTCTGCGCGATTTTGATCTTCGCCATGAGGTTTCCTTAGGCAGCAGCCAGGTAGCGAACCGGACGACCCGAGAGCGCGATGCTGATGGTTCGGGTCATCAGGTTGTTGCGCTCCATGGTCGGAGTGGTGGTGATGCTCACGTAACCCGGATAGAGGATCTGGTCGCCGTTGGGCAGCTTGAGGCGGACGACCGTCAGTTCTTTGCTATCACCGTAGGCTTCAACCAGGCCCACGTAAGCAGCGGCTGGCTGATCTTCGACAGTGATCGACAAAGTGATGGGGTTGCGGTTGGTGGGGAACTGGCGATCGTCGTCGTCCTCCAGGTACCCGACGGTGAGGTACTGCTGCTCGCCGCCGGATGAGTTGAAGGCGGTCACCTTTGAGATCTGCGCCCAGTTGGTCACCGGGATCACAGACCCAACACCTGCGCCGGCGGTGTACTTTTCGGCGTTGGTGGTGTTCAGGCCGGCCATCGAGAACTTGTCAGCGGCAACACTGGCAGCGCGGACCGCGCGATCGTTGATAAGCGACCAGCCAGAACTGACGACTAGAACGTCGCCGTTCTTGATGTTGTGCCCTGCGGCGGTGGCCACTGGCGGTGCAGCATTGGTCAAGGCAGTAAAGGCAACGGCAGCGGCAAGGACGCTGGCGATTTCCAGTACAGAGCCGTTTGGCAGCGGGACGCGTGCGGCCATGGGATATTTCCTCTTGAAGTTTCGCCAGGTGGCGGATAGTTATGCCCCTACGGGCGATTGGTCCGCGACGCCGCGGTAGGTGAAGCTGGTCGGGACCGTATAGGTCGCCGACTCGGTAATGGTTGGGCCCTGCTCAAGTGGCTCGGTGAGCAGGCCTTCGAAGCCGCTGCGGCTTAGCTCTGTATCAACCCGGAACAGGCTGCTCAGCTCGTCGACCAGTGATTCGGCAACGCCCAGGGGCTGGCCTGCCGGGCAAACGATGCTGATCTGATAGACGCCGGTGTATTCGTAGGCGTCGCCGCCCAGGTATCGGCAGGTGGTGCTGGCCGGCAGCAAGTAGGCTCGAAGATAGGTCTCGCCGGACCCTGCCTCGAATCCCTCTTCGAAGTTGGCGACCCGAATCGGGCGCGCCGTCGCCCAGGCCATCAGCTTGATCTCGATGGCCTGACGGGCTCGCGCATGGCTCATATGCTGTTGTTCCTGATGGCTTCGTCGACGATGCGCTGGAAGTTGGCCAGGGTGACCCTGACCATACCGGCTGGCGCCTGGGTTGAGTGGCCGTATTCCAGCGGCACCGCGTAGGCCAGGTTGTTCACGATGTAGGCCGTCTGGCCGATGGTCAAAGCCTGTACCTGGCTGATGAGCGCGGCTATGGCTTCGCTGCCCGACGGGTCGATGCGGTCCAGTTCTTCGGTTGACGGCGAGTCGATGGAGAACTGCCAGTTACCCCGGAAGCGGCCACCGACGTAGCCCTGGCCGGATACCAGACCATTGACGTAAAAGTTCTGGTCACGCTCGGTCTTGGTAAGCGGCTTGGCGTAGCGCACGCCCCGCCTGAGGTTGCCCGACTTGGTGAAGTTGCTCGGATTCTGGTTGATGGCCTCATTGCGCGCTGCGACCTTGGCGTCATAGCGGCCAGCCTCGGCAGTGCGGGCTTCTCGGTGCGCCAGGTTTGCCGCCCAGATCTCCGGATTACCCACCGGAGACATACGGATTACGCTGCTGCCAATCTCGATCACGATCTCGCGGAAGGTGGCGTCCAGCGCTTCCTGGGCCTGCTCGGCGAAAGCGCGGATGCTCTCGGCGAACCCACCCTCAAGCCCGCCATAGCGCTGGGTCATGTGTGATCCGCGTGACATGTCACTTCCTCAGTTGGACGGTCCAGGTGGCCTTGGCTGGATCTTCGGAGACGTTGAGCGTCCGAAACCCGCTGATCAGGTCACCGATCTTCGGTTCTGCCGCGATGGCGGTCACCGCATCGGCCTGCCCTTCGAACAATTCGTTCTGCAGCACCAGGAGCTTCACATCCTGGGTCTGGATACGTGAGCCGTCGATCTCCTTGGCCAGGTAGCTGCCGAACACGCCACGCCCGGTGTAATGCACAGTCGACGCCGGCACCGTGCCGCCGATTGCGGGGTCGTAGCCGCCCTTAATGGAGCGCGTCCCCGCCACCGGCCGGACTGCATCCGCAAGGCCGTCTGGATCATCGAACGCTTCTTCCAGGTCGGCCTGGATTTCTTCTCGCATCCCCATTTCAAATAAACTCCAGCCAACCCCATGACAGAGATCGGACATGACAAAAAAAGCTGAATGCGAGATGGCGATACGCCAACTGGCTCACACCTGGGCGGGAACTAAAGAGCAACCGCCAGGCTGGCATCCGAGTTTCGGAGAGTTCAAAAACTGGCTTCGGGCCCAAGGTTATGGGCACTACCTTGAGTTCAGGAGCGTGATGCCCGCGAACGATGTAGCTGAGCAGTGGTTTGATCAGGAGCTGAAACAGACCTGGCGTAACTGAAGGTAGTTACACCCGTTTCAGCAGCACGGTGCCCGGGCGGCGGGTCCATGGCGCGATCAGATCTAGCGCGAAGTTTTCCCCGCTCGAACGCTCCACCGAGCCTGCAACGTAGGTCTTGCTGGTCGATGTTCCGGACTGGGCCGATACGGTCTTGCTCTGCACCTCGCGCTCGGTGTCCTTGTAGAGCTTGCCGGCCACAGCCAGCTTGGCCACCTGGGCCCCAGCGGACTTGATGGCGTCCGGTACCACCTCGGGCACCGCGCGCTTGATCTTGGCCGTGAGCCAGGCGTTGGCCATGGCCACGGCGAGGACCGCATCACCGTCGCCTGCCCAGCCCTGCCCGAGCCTCTGGTCGACATCAGCAACGGTGATGAAGTCGGTCATGGCTTAGTCCTTCGACGGGATGAGGGCCTGCAGATCGGGCTTGTTGAGGGCCGGGTCGAAGGTGATGCCCTGAGCCGTCAGCCACTCCTTGAGCTCTGGCACCTTCATCTTGTGAGGGTCGGTCTCGTCGCCGCCCTCTTCTTCGATCGCCTTGTCGATCTCGGCCTGGCTGCTGACTGGGGCATAGCCGTTCGGTGGGTAGGTCGACGCCTTGTAACCCTCCGCCACCCACTGGGCGACGGTAGGGCCGTCCAGGCGCAGGCCTTCCTCAATCTCACTCACGCTAATGCCCTGACGCTGGTAGGCCTCGCTGATGTGCGGGGCGTCGCCCTGCACGGACACCGAGGTAGCGCCGTCGATCACGCCGAAAAACTGGTCCAGACGGCGATAGCAGGTGCCGCGCTCGCTGCCCGGGGTGTTGGTGTAGATGACTTTCATGCTGATCTCCTGCGCAGGGCGCCAGGCCGGCGCCCCGCATCATGGGGTCAAGGAGTGGCGGTGCCGCTGATGACCGCTGCGAACGGAACCTGCTTGCGATCGAAGACGCGCTTCCAGTTGGCCGCCGATGCGTACTGCGCGGCGGTCGGGCTCAGGTTGCGGTTCTCGCTGCCCTGCCAGCTGAAGCCGGCGGGCTGCAGAATGTAGGTCTTGCGCTCCCACAGCACCTCGGCACCACCACCGTTGCCGCCGTCGGCCTTGCGCTGCATCTCCACCGGCATGTGCGGATCGCCCTCGCCGTAGCCGAAGGCCCCTTGGCCGAAGAACAGCGAGAGGAACTGACCCGGGGCGTAGGTCAAGGCGTCATCCATGAACACTGGCTTGCCCAGGTAGGTGGCCAGGATGATCTTGCCCTGCGAGTCGCGCAGGTACTCGATCATGTCCTGCTTGACCATCTGGTTCATGACGACCGAGTGCACGCCGATGGCGCCGAACATGTCGGCGGCGTCGCCGGCGGTGAAGGCAGCATCCTGGAAAGCGTTTGCACTGATCGAGGCGCCCGCATCCTTGACCATGTCGCCGCCGTTCTGGGCGATGTTGGCCGCGATGATGCCGCGGCCGGCGCCCATCAGGTAACGCTGCCACTGGCGCGTCCAGTACGTGCCGAAGCGGTTGCGGATGTGCTGCATCGGCTCGGAGTTGGCCAGCTCAGCAGTGAGGTCGGAGACGCCGTAGCCTTTGTTGAGATACAGGGTCCGGGCGCGCATGCTTCCCTGCTCGGCCTTGCCAACAGCGCCCAGGTCGTCGGGGTCATCGTTGGAGATGTTCGGCGCCTCGTCGGCGTCGAGATCCTGCCAGTAGCTGATCTCGGAGGTGCCCTGGCCGTTCTTGGCGATGTTGTCCAGGGTGGCCGAGCGGGTGATGATGCCCGACTCGTAGACGGCGGTCTTTTCTGGAGAGTTCACCGGCTCCAGAGTGCCGTAGTAGTCGGAGACAAAGATGTCCGACAGTTGGGTAGATGCCATGGGTTAGGTCCCTCGGGTGGCTTGGAGTTTTTTGTAAGCTTCGGGGTTGTCACGGGCGATCGCAGCGCGCTCGGCCTCGGTGTACTCGCCCCACTTCTTCGTGGCCTTGCCACCGTTGTCGCCGGTCTGTCCGGCACCCTGAGCCCTTGGCCACAGGTGGGTAGCGGTTTCGCGCAGCGATTCCGCCCATTCGAGGGGAGACAGCGGGGTGTTTCCGTCCTTCCCATACACGACTTCGCCTGCACGGTTAGTGGCAACGGGCTCGCCGTCTTCGCTCAATTTGAAAGTGCCGCGGGCGCGGAGGATGATGTCCTCGGCAGCCTCAGGCAGCGCGCCAGCCTTGATGGCGGCAGCGCGGATGGAGTCGGCCAGCACCTTGTCGCTGTACTTGGCAGCAAAGGCCTCGGCCTTGTCGGCACGCTCGTTGGCCGCCTTGACCTGCTTGTCCAGGTCGGTGCGCAGGCGCTCGGTGCGACGGCTGATGACCTCGTCCAGCTTGCCCTCGGCAATCAGCTTGGTCTCTTCGTCCTGGCCGGCCTTGGCCAGCAGACCCTTGACCGCTTCGATGTCCAGGCCGTCGAACTGGCCTTTCAGCTTGTCCAGTTCGGTCTTGATGGTCTTGTTGGAGCCGATCAGCTCGGCATTCTTGGACTTGAGGCCCGAGACCTCACCGTCCAGGAATTTCTGCACCTCGCCGCCGAGCGCGGCTTTCAGCGCGGCAGTTTGAGTTTCGTCGAGGGTGAGGCCGTGGGCGGCCGGGTCAAAGTCAAAAGGCATTTTACTATCCCCTGGGGATTGATGAACCCGCCTTGCGGGCATAAAAAAACCCGCCGAAGCGGGTTAGGTTCTAGAAATACCGCAATCGCAGCACCTCGGCGAACTCGTCAATGTAGGGCGGACTATCAATACCGTGAGTGTCCTTGATGAGCTGAGAGTACCCAAAGCCATTGTCGTTGGCCTTTTCTTTTAAGTCGGGATGAGAGCTCAAAAATACCAATATCTGGTCAAGCCGATCATCCGGCAAACGCTTCTGCGATAAGGCTTGAGCCACAAGCTTGCGCAGCTCAGTGACTATTTCGGCTTGACGCTGGAGTTGACCAGCTTTGCTTGCTGATGCGTGCCGATGGAATATGTCGATCACATCTGCTTCTTCAAGAGACGTTAAATTGAAAAGCATTGCTAAGCCCTCCTGGCAAGCAATCATGATAACCGCTCAGCTCGCTCAAAAGCCAAAGGCTCTAGTTTTCGCATCTCATCTAACGTCAATGGCTTGAAGTTCTTATCCAGTTGCAGTGAGGCAAACCGCTCAGCCGTCAGTCCGCCATCCCGGAACAGCTTGGCTCGCACCGGTCCCAGCGCCGCGTCTTGGAAAGATGCAGGCTGCGTTTTCAGCCACTGGTAGTAGCTGAGGCTGGCCGAAACCTGCGCGCCGCCAGATGCGCCCACGGAGGCGCGTGTGGCACCCTTCGCGAATGCCGCTGATAGCCTGGTGATCGGCGTGATGGTCGTCCGACAGTTGATGTGGAAGGGCGGCACCGGCCCCTTCCCTATTTCGAACTCGCGCCCGTCCAGGCTTTTGCACTGCTGGCTGGTCTTTCGGTCGAGGGTGGCCACGATGCGGTAGCCTGGGACGAACTCGGCGTTCGCGGCCAGGGTCTCCATCCGCGCAGTGGCGGACACATGCTGCACTGCGGTCTGCACGACGGACCGAGCGTTGCGGTTGCTCACCGCCAGCACGCCGTCCGTAAAATTCTGCGCCGCGGTGCCCCGGATGGCCTGAGTGATCTCCGCATTGGTCTGGCCCTGCACCACCCCAAGCCGTATGGCGTTGGTCACCCGGGTAGACTCAGTGCGCGTCCAGCCGCTTAGGAAGGGCTTCAGCAGCGTACCGCCGTCGATCCCTGCTACTTGAAGAGGCTGCGTATTGATCGCGGCCCGGATCAGCGAGTCGGTCGGCATGATGGCGTCGATGAGTAGCGCCTTTGACAGGCTCCGGCTCTCGAACGCGGCCAGGTAAAGCGCGATGTCTACTAGATCGGCCTGCATGCGGTCGCCGAACGCCTGGTAGATGCTCAGCAACTTGCCGCCAACTCGGCCTAGGAACTCCTCAAGCCGGGTTCGGCTGTAGGTCGTGAGCTCCTTACGGGTCAGCTGGTCCCGCACTTGGGTATCCACCTGGCGCAGGACCGTCTCGAACTTCTTCACCTCACCCGCTTTAAGCCGCTCCAGCAGCACCGCGTGCCGACTGACCTGCTCCAGCAGGATCTCGTCCGCCGTTTGCGTCGGTTTCGTCGCCATCGTCTTTGTCCAGGTTGATGCCGGCCGACTCACGCTCATCGCCGATCAACTCAGCCTCTTCGTCGTAGGCCCGCTCGGGCAGCTTGCCGGTGGTAAGGTACTGCCAGTAGGTCTCGGCGCTGATCGTGCCGGCCATGACGCTCTTCTGCAGCTCGGCCAGCACCTGGGCGTTGACCTCGGGGATCACAAACTCCGGCTTGACCGTGAAGACCACGTCGTCCGGGTTGTAGCCAGTCCACTCGGCGGCGTATCGCAAAGCCTGCTCAATGGCTGCCGCTGCGGTTATGACGATGCTGTGCAGCGTGGCATGCTGGTCGTTCTGGCGCGTCTTGCGTGCCTCTCCCGACTCGGTCCCGGACACGTCCATGACTTTGGCGCCGGCTTCAAGGGCTGCGCTTTTCTGGTCGGACATGGCGGTGCGTACGGCCTCGACGCCGGCGCCTTGGAACTCCAGATATCCGCACTGACCGTTTGGGCCTAGGTCCCAGGCCGCCGATGGGCCGGTTACACTCAGCTCGACGCTCTCGTCTAGACCCGATACCCACGGCTGCGGGTGGCTGGTCTGGTGCAGCGCGGTGAAGTAGTCGGCGCTGAGCTGGTAGGACTTCAGCGCGGCCCTGGCCATGGTCAGCAGTGGGATCTCGTCAACGTCTGGGGAGTTGTCAGTCGAGCCGCAGTAGATCACTGGGATGTACTCAAGCCCGCGCACCAGCTGGTTGCCGGTGCCCACTGTCCCAAGCGGGCGCTCATCCTCGATCAGCTCGCCGGCCTCATTCCGCACGGCCGTGTAGCAGACCTGGTCATGCATGAAGAACTCGCGGTACACGATCTGGCAGTCATGGCTGTAGCGGTCCTCCGCCTTCTTGCGGAACTCGCGGAACACAGCCAGCACTAGATCCTGGCGCCCGCCTTGATCGGCGGTATCCCAGTTAATACCGTTCCGAGCAGCGTAGGTTGCAAAGTAAGGCTGGCCCTGGTCGTCCACGTTGACCACCAGAGGCACACGGCCGTGGGAGATGGTCTGCCGAACGATGCGCAGGAAGAGTTGAGTCAGGCCGAACCCGTCAGCGGTGGCGTTCTCTTCCACGCCCTTGAGCCCGCTGGGCAGCTTCACCTCAGGAATGAGCCGGGAGACCAGGCCCATCATCGAGCGCAGCGAGTCGCGCACCCAGTGCTCGTACTGGGCCCGTGCAGTGTAGTTCTGGTAGAGGTAGGCATTGCCCTGGCCGTCCAGCTTTTCGGCCTCGACCATGCCGCTAGGCTTGGGCAGATTGCGTGGACTGCCCTTGATGGCGCACTCGCCTTCCAGAGCATCGTCCATCATCCGCCACTCTTCGATGTGAGCATCGTACTCTGGGTTGGTGGATTGAACAGGCATTACGCCAAACCTCCGATGCGGCGGGTGCCGGCGAACTGAGTCTTGATCGGGAACCGCTTGGCGATGAAATAGCCTGCGGCGTCGTTCATGTGGTCGTGACCCTTCTTCGGGTCTTTGTCCGGCTCGCCCTTGTCCGTGTAGGTCTGGCGCTCCAGGCACTGGGTGAGCTGCGGGCACTGGTCAATGTTGACCTTCAGGCGGCGCTCTCCGTAGGTGTTCAGGAACATGGAGTTGACCGCGTTGATGCGGTCCTTCACGCCAGGGTTCTGCGAATCGACCACTACGGTGAAGCCGGCCTTTTTGAGCAAGGACAGGTCCGATTCACTGGCATTCTTGCTGCTGGTGTTCTGGCCGCTGGCGTCTGGATACACGGAGATGCCATGCCCAGGAAATCGCGCCTTGATCTTGTCGATCATCTCCGGCGTATCGCGCACCGAATGGAATTCGTCCAGCGCCAGCGGCAGGCCGTCCCGGACCACGTACACGACCGCGGCCATCTTCATGACGTTGAAGTCCATGCCGATGTGTAAAGCCTCGCCTGGCTCGATACGCGCGCTGGTCCGACACTCATTCCGGTCAAAGGTGTAGTAGACGACACCCGCGTAATTCTCGAACCCAGCCTCGTATTCCTGGCGGAACGTGCGCGGGTCCATCTTACGACGAGCTGCGTCCAACTCCTCAGCCGGGACGTTGCCACCCTGCAGCGATGTGTACTGCCAGCTCTTGTGGTCAGGCTCGCCACCTGGTTGGCCATCACGGTAAGTGTCGTAGCAGTGGTTAAAGCCCTTCGGTGTACCGATCCGCAGTGCGTGGCCACCCTTCCGGGCCTCCCCTGTCTGCGCGATCGTGTACTGGCACGTCGAAAGCATCGGACGCAGCACTTCTTCCCATGCTGCCCATGGGCAGTCGGCCCACTCGTCCACTAGGACGAAAAACAGGCCGGAGCCGCGCAGGTTGTCGTAATTGTCCAGACCGACCACGCGCATGATGTGTCCGGACTTGAGCGTGATCGAGCACTCGGTTTCGTTCGGACGGGTCGCGCGCCACGCCTCGGGGATGGCCTGCTTCAACCGGCGCCAGAACACCCGCTTGGCCTGCTTAAACGTCGGCGCGCCGTACCAGATCTCGTCCTCGACGCTCACACCCCACTCCGCAGCCAATCGTGCCGCGCGGCGCATCTCTGCCTTGCCGAGGAAGGTCTTGCCGAATCGACGCCCGCACACCGCATCACGAAAGCGAGCCTCAGGCTGGAAGCCCCAACAGTAGATGTTCGCCTGTTTCGGTGTCAGCTTTACCGGCGGGTCATAGGTGCGGGGTAGTCGGGACATTCTCATCTGGCTCCAGCGTGTACTCAGCAACGGCGTGCTGCTGGTCCGACTGGGAGCCCAAGGGCTTGTCGGGTTCGATCTTGCGGTTGACGTACATGTAGCCGCATTCCTTGGCCGCCTGCTCGTAGAGTTGGGCGCTGAGTGCAATGTTGCGCATGCCCTCTGCTTTGTCAGCCATGCGGTTCAGACCTCGCAATCGGTAGGCCTTGTTGGCAATGGGAATATCGATGATGTCCTCGCGAAAGCGCTTACGAGTCTCTTCGAACAGCTGCTTCCATTTGGCCGCAAGACCTTTACCAGAAACCTTCGTCGGATCATGCGATTCGATTTGCTGACGAGTGATTGCCAGGCCAAATTCCTTTTGGACCGACTCGGCAACTTGGGAAGGCGTGTCAAAGCAGGCCAAGGCCTGAATTACGAAGACCTTCACCTCACTTGATAGGGCTGCCATAGGCGTTCATCCGTCCAAACCTGTCCAAAATCAGGCCGACTTGAGTAGACAGGTTCCGCAGGCCCTCGTAATGTTGATCTTGGCCACCTCAGGCGGCCGGCTTGCAGCGTCGATCAGCTGCTGTACGTCGTTGCTGGCACCGTAGCGCCTCACCACACCAACGAACTCTTCGACGTCGTGCCCGCGCATCTCCAGCTTGGGCAGACCGTCCTGGGTGAACTTGGGTGCACCGTACTGATCGGTCGCCTGGGCGATGTGGTAGAGCTCGTGTTCGACCAAAGCGCAGAACTCCGCGTCGGTGCATTGGGCGCAGTAGTCAGCCGCCAGGGTGATGAGGAATTGGGGCTCTTCGCCGAACCATTCCCGCATCTGCTGCTCTTGGCGTGCCTTCTGCCACCCGCCTGCACGGAACATCACCTGCTCTGCCTGGCCCAGCACAGTGCGACCTTGCTTAGCGAATGATTGGGATGCCCATAGCACCTGAACGCTGGCATCCAACAGATGAGCGTGATCGGGGTTATGCAGGCTGCCGGTGTCCGCCAGGATCAAAGTGTTGATCCAGTCCCATACCTCAGGAGCCGGGCGCAGGGTGAGGAAGATCTGATTGGGCAGATCGCATGGAGGGTTTGGCCTGCTCATAACGACGCTACTCTTGAATTGATGGATCCTGGCCGGTATTGATGTCTGCAAATTCACGAGAGCCAGCGCGGGAATAGGACAATGCTCAAGAAGATGATTTGCTCACTGTTCAGAGCAACACCAGTAAAGCCCGTAGCAGCTGCATCGGAAAGCAACGCGAGTCCTGTCATGCCAGATCAGCGGAGTCTCGCAGACTATTTCAAAGAGGAAATTGAGAAGTGTCCCTTTATCCAGGAGTCTGGACGCATGATGGTACTGCTCGACTTTTTACACGTGGAAAAGCTGAAAGACGGGATACCCCTCACGACAGATGAGAAAAAATCTCTGGGAATAAACGCTCGTCTCAAAAT
This sequence comes from Pseudomonas sp. S36, assembly GCF_016647875.1. Taxonomy (NCBI): domain Bacteria; kingdom Pseudomonadati; phylum Pseudomonadota; class Gammaproteobacteria; order Pseudomonadales; family Pseudomonadaceae; genus Pseudomonas; species Pseudomonas sp. S36. The sequence continues at coordinate 50,285 of NZ_JACVVG010000020.1, forward strand.
CACAAGCAGCCACTGTCAGGCATTGACGTTGGAAGGTCTGCGTCTAGGCCCTAAAGAGGTAATGAACCCGTTGTACTACCGAGCAACATTTGACCATAACCGGCATCAGCAGATTGCCAAGATGAAAAGCCTTGGCATCCTGCATTACAGCCCGATGACGTGCGGCGATGAGCGCGACTGTGATTGGTGCATGTCGATGAATGGAAAGCTGCTCTCAGTTGACGTTGATTTTGTTCAATTGCTCAAACAGAACTGTACATGTGAGTACTGCCGTTGCGTACTCCAGGCAAAGATCGACATTTAACCCACCATTTTGCGGGTCTCTGCATGGGCATGCCCGTGCAAGATAGCGACGAGCAGCCCCTGAGGCAGTCCTGCTTCCTTGGCTGCATCGATCGCCTTGATCAGCGCCGAGTCGAGCGCATTGGTAGCGGCCACCACGTCGGCAGGCATCGGTAGAACATGACGCAGGCGAGTGACATTCGTCATAGAGGTCTCCGCGCCACGAAACGGCGCATGTCGATTTCGTGGCGCGGATCAAGGTGTCACGCGGTTGAGCGCTTCCCCTGCCCGATCTACAGCTTGGTCTGCCTTGTCTGCTGCTTGGGTGGCTGTCGTTGCGGCTTTCGACGCCTTGGCCGCTGCACTACCCGTCTGCTTGGCCAGTTCATCCAGGCGCTGGTCGCGCTGTAGGCTTGCTTCGTCATAAGCGGCGCGTATCTCGGCGACTTGCTCCAGGTAGCTTCGGGCAAGGGCCCATTGAGCAAGCTGATAGCCACCGAACCCGCCACCCACTACAAGCAACAGGGCGATCATCCAAACCTCGATGCGCCGCCACCAGCGACGAGCAATGAACTCAAGTGCGCATCTGTCCATCACGACATACCTCCGAGCTTGGTACGCAAGCGGGCGATCTCTTCGCTTTGCAGCGATACGCGCTCAGTGAGCTGGCCAACCTGGCTGGTCAGAGCCTCGATCTTCCCTTCCATACGCCCAACGGTGGCGGCTAGGTCGTTGCGCTCCTTGGCGAACTGATCGGCCCGGGCCTCGGCAAGCTTGCGGGCCTCGCGTTCCGAGTCGAGCAGTTCGTTTAGGCGGCGCACCGTGCCGATATCGGCGTTGTCCATTGCGCGATCGGTCGCATCTTTCGATAGGAATTTGCGCAGCCAAAGGAAGCCGCCCAGCAGGACGGTGCCCGTACCGCCCAGCCAGGTGGCTGTGCCTGGGCCGAGGTCAGTTGGGTCCATTTCTTACTCCGCGGCATGGCCCTCTAGGACCTTGAGATGTAGAAAAGCCCGCTCATAGGCGGGCTTATGCACTCGTGAAGAGCTTCTGCAGATGGCCATCCATAGCTAAGCTCGTTTAGTCAACATGCGGCCACGGCTCGACACCAGTAGCGTTCTGAAGATGCTGTTTCACTGCGGATTCGGTTCGGTAGACGAGCGAAATCACATGGCTCAAGTACTGGTATCCAAGCACTTTCGCTACATTCCCTTCATCACGGATACGGTGGGCAATATTCCCTCGGACGGTGATGTACTCGTCGAGTTTTTCCATGGCCCGAGCTGAGGACATCTTCTGCCAATTCCAGCTATCGCTGATTTTGGGAATGCCAAGCAACTCAGAAAACAAATCATTTATTGGCTTCGCTTTGGGAGTGTTGAAGCCACCCAGCCACTTTTCCATGACCGAATCCTTGTGCAGCTCGAGAACATGGCGCCAGCCTTGATCCGCGATCTCCCAAAGCCGTGCCGGGTCTTTCTGCTTGTGGAGTTCTGCGACGGCGTAATTTCTGACTTTTGCAGGAATCGCACTGGAATCGGCCGCATGCTCTAACAAGAAGCTAAACGCCTCCCGCGCCAGGTCCTCGACATAGGACTCCCAACAGGCAGTGACAAAGATCACGACAGATCTGTTGAGCACCTCCACGCCGTATTTTCTGCCGCGCCCTTGGCCCGCATATTCTTCATGGATTTGCCAGAGCTGTTCAATATCCGCTTGATTGTTTTGGAAACTGGTGAGTGCGAGAGACATCTTCGGTCCTTGGATGATGTGTTTTAGCCATCATACCTTACCAGCCTACCCATATTGCGCAGAATTTAAGCCTCGGGCCTCATGATGGAAACAGTGCGTTAACGCCAAAAAAAGCCCAGATCAATGCTGGGCTGGATGCTCATATTTGCCAAAGGCAAAACTCTAACAATGGACAAATAATGCCATCACACGTGCGGGAACGCAATAGGCCCTCAAGCGGCCTCCTTCATTTCGTAAATTGTGGCCGCCACCGGCGAGAGTGAACGCTTGTCGATGTCCTCGCAGACCTCGAAGCAGATCTGTACGAAAGGTTCCCAGTCACGATTCCAAGCGCAAGCCGGAAGGCTCACCCCGTACACCTCGTCGATCCACCGCTTGAACCACTCCGGGCTCTCGAATGGGTCTTGTGCTGAAGACTGCCCGCCTTGGTGCATCCGGCGATACCGGAACATCACACCCTTGGCCACGTACTCGCAGCGCTCGCGCTTGGCCGCGGTCATGCGCCCGACCTTTGCCACCGCCAGCGAGAACACGGACTCCTCGGCGATCTCGCGCTCGTTGTCGCTAGGCTGCGGGGCGTACATGAAGTTGCCGAACGACCGTAGGCTGCCGGGCAGCTTGGCGATCGCCGCCTGCACGCCCCCGGCCAGCGCCTGGTGAACCGCGTGGCTCGCCTTGCGCTGCTTCTGCGTGGTCTGGACCATGGCGCCGAGCATGCCAAGGTTCTCGATGAAGGCGCCTTGGCTATCCCAGGCGGTGTAGTAGCAGTCGTGCCAGGCCTGACGTGCACTGTTCAGTTGCATGACTTCGCCCTCAAATCAGCCTGAGCAAGATCCAATTCAACCTTGCGCAGGAGGAACTCTTCATAGTGTCGCTTCCTGCGGATCGTCCCCGCCCATGCAAGGGCAACAGTGCACGCCAGCAAGAAAACGGTCAGGATGAAAAATGCCCATGCTGGGTTCATGCTGCTGCCTCCATCGGTTCGATACGGACGCGCACAGCGCCGCCCTTGGTGGTTTCACGGCGCACGATGCGCAGGTCGTCGATCTGTTCGTCGTCATGCCAAACCCCGGCATGCGACAAGGCGTCCAGCAGCCCCTTGGCGACGTTGTCGAGGTCGCGCCTGCGCTTATCAGGGGGAAAGCACTCGATCGTCACGCGCAGGCGCCCAGAGAGCTTCTGGATGGCATACGGTATTGACCAACACACGTCAGCTCGATATTTACGGCCCTTTTCACTGATCAGGTGTCTCCCGGCCAGCTTGCCGGTGGTAGGGTGGCGCCAGTAGGTGTTCACGCTCGGCGGGTATGGCAGGTGCAGGATCGTCATGCCGCCCCCTTCACTGTCATAAGCCCGGCGCGGATCAGGGCCTCATGCGTCTCAGCGATCGCCCGAGGCATGTCGGACCAGTCCACTTCGCCCTTCCCGCGACCGTCGAGCACGTCGTGGCAGGCCGAGCAGGCGTAGACCGCCACGGTGTCGAAGCCCTTCATGCCCATGCCCTTCTGGCCACATGGCAGGTGCGCCAGCACGGTCGTTTCTGGGTTGAAGTTGCATGTGCCCGGAATTCGAACGGCACAGTCCTGGCCGCGAGCGCTGTCGCGGACCTTCTTGCTGACTATGCGCATGGCTCGGCCTCCTTGGCTTTCTGCTGTTCGGCGGTAAAGTCGCTCCCGATAGGTCGCAAGTGGCGAGGCTCGCACAGGCCGAAACCGGCGAAGACGCCATCTTCTGTACGGAAGACGACCCCTTCCCCTCTGACTACCCAGCAGTCGACGTCAGAGTGCCGGTAGAGGCTTCCGTTGGGCCCGGCATACAGGTCGCCATCCTTGACCATGCTGCTTAGCTCGACGACTTTGCCAATGTTCTGGGTCAGCGAATTTGCGCCAACGATGAGCGCCAGGTCGCCCGGCTTGAATTGATGGATCATGCCGCCACCTCGCCCACCAAATCACCGAAGAACACACCCCTAGCCGTGAACTCGGCCAGGATGCGGTCGGTGTACGCCACGCCCTGGGCACGGTTGAACAGGCTGGTCACCGGGAACCCATCCGGGCCAAACAGCTTGCACTCGCCCATCATCGCCAGCTTCTCCTCGTATGGCAGGTGGCGCATAACCCGGTACCAGGCCTGCTGGAACTCGGCGTCTTCGTTGAGCAGGATCTGCACGCCGATGTGCAGCTTGCAGTAGCGCCGGGCGTCCGCCGCGTCGCCGATCTGGGTCATCTCCGCGATGCGCTTGTAGAACGCAAACCACAGCGCGTTCTGGTCCAGGGTGCGGTCCCTGCCTGGGCGCAGGCTGACCACCACGAACTTCTTGTCGCGGAACATGCTGGTCAGCTTGCTGATGGCCTCGGAGAGCTTGGTGGTGCTGTTAACGCTGATTCGGTCAGTCATGGCTGGCCTCCCTGAAACATGAGCAGCAGACACAGGACGATGAACGCGATACCCATCACATCGGTCATCACACCACCTCACACTCAGGCCAGATCAACTGCGCCTCACGCAGCGCACCAGCACGGTCCAGGCTCTGCTCCATCAGCACCATCTGGAAGGCCTTGGGGCCTACGATTACGGTCCATACGCGCTTCATGGGGTCACCTTCAGGCCTTGGGCCTCGATGGCGATGCGCAACGCCTGCTGCATGTCGCGCTCCATGCTGGCTGGGTAGTCTTCGAACTTCGGCAGCTCCACCACCACAGCCTCGCGGGAGGCCTGCCAGGCCCACTTCGCAGCCTCATAGATGGCATGCGCATCAGCGTTGGCCGAGGCCGTTAGGCGCCCGAAACCGTACTTGGCCACGAACGCCGCTTCGAACTCGGCGCGCATCTCGTTGGTGTCCATCACGCCTCCTCGCCTTGCAGGCTCTGCAGCAGCGTCTTGAGCTGGCGGTATTTCTCCATCGACTTGGCGCTGGATTCGCGCTCCTGCTCCACGGCCAACGCAACATCCTCGACCCGGCCGGCCAGGCGCTTCAGGTTGCTGGCCATGGTGGCGATTTCACCGGCCAGCTCGCCCAGCATTTCCAGCGGGGTGCCCTGGGCTTTCTGGTCGGCAACTACTTCGAGTTTCGGCTGCTGCTTGGCCATGACTGGCTCCTGAGTCTTCTGCTTGGCGTCTACAGGGGTGCGTTGGAAGTGGTCGCGACCCGATTTCTTGATGAGCCCGGAATCAACCAGGCTGACCAAGCAGCCCGAAACGATCCGGTTATCCGGGGTGCTGCCGGTCAAGTTCCGCATGGCTGTCATGACCTGAACCGAAGTCCACGGCTCGTTCATGGGCACGCACTCGTAAACCTTCCTGGCCACGCCGGTTTGACCCTGCATGAGGATTTCTTTCTTGGCTGGAGTCACACCCCCTCCCCGGCCGGCTGCCCGGCGCGCTTGATGTTCAACTGAGCGACTGCGGCGCGTGTCTGCCGCTTACGCAGATAGGTTTCAACCCGGCGGCGCTGGGCTTCCTTGACGCGCTGGCGGTCTTTCTTCGCCTGTGCGGCCTCGATGATGCAGCGGACCTCAGCGAGCTTTTGCCGCACTTCTGGGCTGGCCTTCGCCCGAACCTGCCCAGTGATTAGCCCGGCAATGGCTAATCCGTCCTCGCTGGGTGGCGCAATCTGCAGGTGAGCCAGATGCTTCGCGCCAGCCTCATGGCTGATCAGCTTCGAGCGCACAGCGGATTCGATCGCAGTGACACGGCGCGCAGCGTCGTAACCCAGGGAGACTTCCCACTTGGCTGGAGTCGCCTCAGCCCTTGCGGCGATAACCAAGCGCTCGTAGGCGCTCATGAAGGCCATGCGTGCGCCTACCTTGTCGCCAGCCTCAAGCACTGGACTGGAAGCTGTCATCGCCTGGCGAATCTCGGCGGTCATCACCACAGTTTCGCTTTCGTCGCTGGCCGACAGGGCGATGGCCCAGGCCTCGTCCTTGCCGGGGTGGCCGTCAGCGGCTTGGGCGTGCTTGAGGATCGCAGCCACCGTCAGCCGGCCACCGTCTCGGCGACAGTTGCGGAGCGCACCGCTCAGAACGGGTTCGCTGTACTCGCGCAGGTCCTCGACCATCAGCAGTGCTGCGCCCTGGGTGAGCTGCTGACCCATGACCTCGGCAGTGGCAAACAGGGACAGCAACAGTTGGTCTTGCTGGTCTTCACTCAGCATGGCTTGCAGCCCTCTTGGCTCGCTGCGCTTGCAACGCCTGCTCGGCGGCGCTGACGTTGGCTTGGGTTTGCTCGATCTGGCGGGCAGTAGTGCCGGTCATCTGGCGATTGGTGACCCACTGGGTGTGGTAGGCCTCGGCGTTCTGGAGCAAGTCGCCCAAGCTGTGCATGCGGTTGACCAGCTTGCTGTCGTTGATCCGGACGAAGTAGGCGGCGACGTGGTGGGCAACATCGGCACCCAGGCGATCGACCAGTTGCCCGATCTGCCCACCGGCTTTGGCGTTCCACACCGGCCATGCGCCGTGGCGGCTGCGGTAGGCCATGGCGTAGTTGGCCCAGGCCTTGAAGGTTTTGCAGGCCGGGTCTTTCGGTCCTGGCATGTCGGCTGGAATTTCGCAGCGCGGCGCGGCAGAGGAAACCAGCGTCAGCGCGGCAGGTTCCGACGGCGCAGCCGGGGCCTCCTGCACACTGTGACTGGTACGCTGATTGGTATCCTGATTACTGGTATCCTGATTTGTCGGAGATTTTTCCGACCCAGGATCGGAGATTTTTCCGACCTTGCTCGGAGATTTTTCCGACCCTGATCGGATTTTTTTCCGAGGTGATGGATCGGATTTTTTTCCGACCTTCTCTTTACTGGTCGGATATTTTTCCGACCCATCCAGCTTTTTGTTCCACTCCTTACCCTTCGCGGTGAGCTGCACCAGCGTGATGTTGTTGGTGCTGGAGAGATTGATCAGGCCGGCCCCTGCTATCGCCTTCAGCAGGCGATAAGCGGTATCGGGCTTGTCGGTGAGCAGCGGCAGTTCCTCGACGATCTTTGCCTTACTCAAGGCGTAGAAATCGCCTTTGTCCGTCTTGACCAACTTGGCCCAGCTTGGGCACTCGTAGACGAACGCGAACAGCAGGGCCTGCTGGGCATTCAGCCCCCAGTCCAGCGCCTTCGCCTGGTTGATCGTGACGGTGAATTGCATGTCAGTCCCACCCCAGCGGGCCTGGCCGCTTCTTCTCAGCCTTCAGCCCGATCCTGGCCATGGTTTCCAATGCGGACAGGTATTCAGCCGTTACGACGACCGCTGTTTGCGGCACAACGCGAAGCCCCAGCATCGCCTGGACCTTGGCCCAGCGCTGGTACTCGCCGTCATTCCAGCGGGAAACCGTCGACTCACTGCAACCCGTTTCCATTGCAATGCGCTTTTGGCTGACCTGTGCAACCCGCTGCAAGATCAGGGTCTCGATCTCCCGGGCGATATCGCCTTCGCTGAGGCTTAATTGGCTCTCAGACATGGTCAGGCCACCATCTCAGCTCTGACCAACGCAGGGCAGAGCTCAACCGCCGAGAAGAGACCTTCAGTCTCAGCTTGGGCCCGCAGAGCCGTAACGGCGCTCATACCATGACGACCGGAAACCCACCCGGAGACTGTTCCCTGCTTGACCCCTAACGATTTAGCGGTCTTGACCTGGCCACCAAAGTGGTCAACAAGGCGATCGTAAATACTCATCGAAAACCCTCCTTATAGGATTTCCTATAAATGTACACATAGGAACACCTATTTGCAAGGTTATCGGACCACCTATATAAGACTCACATGAACTACAGCCAACGACTCAAAGCGGCTCGTAAGCACGCTAAGCTGACCCAGGCAGAGCTATCTAAGGCCGTGGGTATTACCCAGACTTCCATCTCCGACTTGGAGAGGGGAAAGTCAGCGTCGTCCACCTTTGGCGCAAGCATTGCCCGCATCTGTGGAGTAAGCGCGCTATGGCTAGAAACTGGCGAAGGCAGCATGACTGATCAGGGTCAGACCCCCGTCGATGCTCGGTCCACAGATCCTGGGGTGAATGAAACGATCAACATCGAGGGCCTGCCCGCCCCGCTGGCCCAGAAGATCAAAAGCTACCGCAACCTGGTGGACGTGCCCCGCTACGATGTAGAGGGGTCCATGGGCCCGGGCTCGGAGCCGCCTGACATCAACATGGTTGTTGAGCACATGAGCCTGGATGCGAATTGGGTACGGCAGAACCTCACGTATACCAAGCTGGAGAACCTTAAGCTGATCTCGGGCCGGGGCGACAGCATGGCGCCGACGATCCGCAGCGGGGATGCCGTGCTGGTCGATGCCGGGGTAACCACCGTTGAAGACGATGCCATCTACTTCTTCCTCATGCGCGGAAAGCTGCAGATCAAGCGGATACAGCGAGGCCTGGACGGCCTGACGATCATCTCGGACAACGGGCAGTACCCGCCGATTGAGGTGCCTGGTGATCGCGAGGCCGATATCACTGTGCTAGCCCAGATTATCTACTGGTGGACGGGGCGTAGCTTCTGAAGTACCGGATCATGGGCAAGATTGTTGGGCAAGGCCCGATCTCAGGGCCGCGCCTGACACGCTCGGTAGTAATCTATTTAGAGATTTTGGAGAATTTGATTTAGGATGGAATCTGCATGAGCTCCACCAAGGACGAATTGGCAGTCGTGTCGCCCTTGAAAGACCTTTCCCTGGCTATAGATTCTCTGAAGGGCCTGTTGGAAATGATCTACGCTAAGTCTGCGTATTTGGGTCATTTTTGTGTGATTATGCTCATCATCTGCCCTTTATACGCCATCTACACTTGGGGGGTGGTCGGGAAGCCTGAGCGAGCAGCTGATGCCAGGGCCGAACAGGCATGCAAGAAAAAGCTTGCAAAGGGCAAGAAATCAGGAGGTAAGCGCAAATGACCGAATTTGTCGTCGCAAGCCTATTGGCAGCATTGACGGTGGGCTATTGGGCCCTCTGCAGACATCGATCCCTGCCACTCAGGGAAAGGGCTTCTCAACTGGTAGTTGAGTATGTGGAGCGCGATGATGTCTCCGATGCCGATGCTCGCTCGATATTTGGAATTTATTCTGTCTCTACAAAGTTTTGGTTCCTTCCATTAGCGGTGATCGTGGCGGTTCCCCTAATGCCCATTCTTGCTTTAATTGGTAAGCCGGATGACAAGCCTACCCCTGCCGACAAGCGGAAGATCATGGTTAGCTGTCTTCTTTTCCACATCGTACGAAACCCGATCATCTCGGTGATTTGCCTTTCACTTATTTTCGTGTGGACAACCTTTTTTGTGGCTGTTGGGCTGCTCACTCGCCGGATTAGTTCTGTCCCGTCCCTCAACCAGTTTCTTGACATCTTCAGTCTTTTTAGGACCGTCAGAGATAGACATGCCCACTGATGAATGAGCCCGCCTAGGCGGGCTTTTTCATGGCTGTGTGATGGCTCGTGGCCAGAGTGGTAGGATGGTGATTTCTCAGGAAGAGCAAAATGCGCAAGCCCCTTCTAGCTAGTCTGTTCACTTCTCTTCTGTGGTCAACCCTGGTCTCCGCCGAGCCGACCTATATCGAAAAAATGACTGGCCTTCCCGCCATCTGCAGCATTGATGCGATTGAGCAAGAGACCAGGGTTTGGGATGCAGAAAGAAGGTTTGGCGAGGGCAGCAAGCGCTGGTCTAAAGCCTTCCATCAACGCTTAGATGTGGTCAGGGTCTGTGTAGATGACGCCAAAAGTAAAGGAAAAGCCTTGTACAAGGCTGAGGCCGATCGCCTCCCGCAGCTCAAAACAGAGCTGGCCGACATGTACGTCTCGTGGCTCGGTTATCTGGATCACCTGATTGATGATGACCGCGACGCCTACCGACGCCTATACGAGCACTCAGCAAATCAGCTGAAAGCACAGATCGATTCTATGTAGAAAGCACGACACCCAGACGAGCCCGCCTAGCGCGGGCTTTTTTGTGGGCGCTTGAAAAATATAGGAACTCCTATTGACTGGCAAAATAGGATCTCCTATATTTACTTCATCGAGGCGCCACACAGCCCCTCGCCAGGCCCTCAAGCCGACCGCTCTTTAGCGACACACCTTGCCGGATCAACACCGGCCCAGATTCAAAGGCAGCGATGGACAGGCCTCAACAGTCCAGAGGGGTGGCAACTGCCCCGGGCGTGCAGCGTAAAGCGCCGAGAACAGTTATCCAGCGGGAAGAAATGCCGAGAGGCCCGCGGCTGGAGGAACAACGAGATTTGAGCCAGCGACCGACGCCAGTAGCGGGTCGCGGCGAGACAGACGATTCTTCGGTGCGCCTCAAGCGGGGCGCATCAGGGGGAATCCACTGGAGATAGACCATGAAACGAACTGCAGCTTGCGAAGCTTGCAAGGCCAGACACCCGTCGGATGCAGCGGTGGCGGTGGGCCGGTTTGAACAGCTTGTGTCGACCGGCTATCTGGCCAGAGACGTACCTGGCGCTCCGCTTCGAGCAACACGCGAAGCAGCCGTGGCCGATTTCTGCGCGTACCAGTGCCGCTGACCAACACCGATTTCACTGGCTGGCCTTGGCGACAGGGCCAGACGGGAAATCAACCGCCCTGGAGGGCAAGACGATGACACCTGCAGAAGCGCTGGATTACCTGCACAAAAACGCCGACTCGCGAAACATGATCTTCAATCCAGCTCGGCTGAAGACAGCACTGTTCACCCTTGGCATCCATGAGAACTACTTGGATGGCGAGAACGCCGAGTTGGAATGCTTCATCCGTGCGGTTCGGTGCGAGGTGATGCGGGCTCAGAAACTGTTCCCAGGGCGCCGCCTCATGGGTCTGGCTTTCAACGAGGAGGCCGGGGAGCTGAACAAAGCCCTTCTGGATGAGCCTTGGAGGCAGGTCTACAAGGAGGCCGTGCAGGCCGCGACCATGGCTGCCAGAGTCGCGCTGGAAGGTGATGAATCTGTCGATCACTGGCGGGCCAGCAAGGGCCTCGACAACCCAACGCAAACTGAATGACTCCCTGACAGCCGGAAAGACGGCCCGATGCCCTGCTCCCCATCGCAGGCTGCATTGGGGTGTGATCTGAGTACCGTCCCCCCGCGCGAGAGCAATGGGCGGCAAACGTCATACAGATCACACCCCGATGCAGAAACATCGTAAAGCGCATCACCGTGACTCTTATAGCTTGTAAGGCTCACGCAGCCGAACTTTAACGGTATCCCCTTCCCTTCACATATGACCGCATTGGCAGGCGCCAGGCCACCTTTCACGGTGGGTTTGGTCACCCGCGCCTGGCTCCTGACCAATGCGGTCCTACTGAGGCTTTCACGATAAGCAAAGAAGACGGCGGACCGGCTTTCCCGGTCTCGTACGATCACCAAACATTCGAGCCGCGCCATGTCGATGAGGCCAAGCGGCTGATGTCCGGCATGACCCTGCGCGACTACTTCGCGGCTCAAGCGCTGGCGACGTTGCAGGCATACCCGGTTGAAGACGTTCAGCATTACGACGCCTTCGACATCGCAAGCCACGCTTATGCCGTCGCCGACGCCATGCTCGCCGCCCGGGTGAAGCCATGAGCGGCTGGATCAGCGTAGAGGACCAGCTTTCCGCTGAGGATCTTGAGGTGCTTTGCACCGACCTTGATCGAGTGTTCATCGCACAGCAGCACAACTCATTTTTCACTACCGGTGATTACGACCTCGAGTACGTAACCCACTGGATGCCCCTCCCTTCCCCACCCACCGAGTAACCCACCACCTGGAGGCGACCATGGCCGTCACAGTCGAGACCGCTGCCGTCTTCCGTGGCGGCGGTCGTCGCTGGCTCACACTACGGGCTGCCTGCGCTGCTGAGGCGCGGGAAATGCTCAAGAAGAACTGCGCTTGCGATTACTGCGAAGACGACGCTGGTCGCTATGAGCTGCCATGTCGGCTTCACCACCCCGACCGGTACCCACGAATCATGAAGCGCCTGACCAAAGGCCTCATGCGGCGCTATCGAGCATCCCAACCTTAACTGGAGGCGACCATGTCCGAACTTCAAGCAGCACAATGGCAGTACGACAACAAGTTGCCTCCTGAGGTGAGTGAAACGCCGCAGGAGCTTGCAGAGCGCCACTGGATCGAGGAAGGCATCGACCAGCTTATGCGCGGCGCGGACTACATGTTTCAACGCCGTATGCGCCCAAAGCAGGGCGTTACGCAGGAACGCTTTGCCGAAGCCGTGGACGAGTTCGCCATGGGCCAGCTCGGCCTGCAGGGGGCGAGCAAGTCGGTACTGGGCAGGCTGCTTCTGGCTGCCCACTTCAAGATCGTCAGTGAGGCCCGCAGCGCCGCAGACGAGCTGATGGCGGTACCGAACACAGATTCAGTGCTGCGCGAGATTGCGCACACCCTGCTAAAGCCGCTGGTGAAGGACGGGCTGCTGGCCCAGGCCGAGGAGGCAGAGTGAAAAGCCCCCATGTGCTGATAGACCAAGAGCTTGAAGCAATGGCTGACCCCTCCACCCCACCCGAGTGGCAGGCCATGGTTCTCAAGCTTCTAACCGAGATGCTGGCCGACGGCCGCATCACCATCGAAGAGTTCAACCACTACTGCGGGCGCCTCAACAAGATCGTTGATGGGCGCAAGGAGGCTGCGTGACCACGCCAATCGTTAAATCGCTGATCGACGAACAGATCGAGGAAGTGCAGGCCGCCCAAGTGCGCGGCACTTTACGTTTCCCGGTCGGCATGCGCGTCGCTGACCTGCCCTATCCGATCAAGGCCGACTGGCTGAAGCGCCGGCCAATCGCCCGTCCGAGGCCTTGCCCATGACCCGCTACCAGCGCGCCCGCCGCCTGGTCATCTGGCGCGGCTCCTTCTCTGCCCTCTTCGCGTGTACCGCCTTCATGCTGGCCAGCGCACTGGCTGGCCACATCACTTCCTGAATCACGTAGCCGAGCACGGCAGCCCTTCGGGATAACCGTACCCCTTCGGGAGCGTAAGCGGCGAGAGCGCGCAACCATCCACCGCAGCCAGGGCCTGGAGCGTACCCCCGTGCCTGGGTGACCTGGCATTCCCCCTCTCAACTGACGGCGCCGGCTTGGCGCGAGGTGTACCAATGCCCGCACAACAGAAACTGATCAAGATCGAAGAGATCAGCGAGGCGAACGCCCCGGCCATCTATGTGGCCGGCGGCCTGCAGCAATTCATCGACCTGGTGAAGGGCGAGATCGAAGGCGAAGTGCCTGATCTGACCACTCGGAAGGGCCGCGAGCGTATCGCCAGCCTGGCCGCCAAGGTCAGCAAGTCAAAGACCGCTGTCGAGAAGCCAGGCCGCGACTACCTGCGCCGGCTCAAGGAAATGCCGAAGGTGGTCGAGGCTGAGCTGCGCGACTTCGTGACCAAGATGGACACCCTGCGCGACGAGGTACGGCAGCCTCTCACTGATTGGCAGGCTGCGGAGGATGCCCGGGTCGACAAGCACAACGCGATGATTCGCCACATCGAAGACTGCGGACTCGGCCTGATAGGCGGCCAGCCACAGCCGTTTGCGCTTCTCTTCCGCGAGCTAGAAGAGAAGATCATCGTCGACGAGAAGCTCGAGGAGTTCGAGGCCGAAGCTCACCGCGCCAAAGCTACTGCGCTGGCCAAGCTCAAAGCCTCCTTCGATGAGCATCAAAAGCGTGAAGCCGAGAAAGCGGAATTGGAGCGCCTGCGCCGCGAAGCAGAGGAGCGGGCCGAGCAGGACCGTATCCGCCTGGCACAGGAGGCCGCAGTTGAGGCCGAGCGCCAGCGCGTGGCCCAGGAGCAGCAGGCAGCACGAGAAGCCGCCGCCCGCCGCGAGCAGGAGCTGCTTGATCAAGCCGCTGCGCAAGAGCGCGAAGCCGAGAACCAGCGATTGCAGCTCAAGTTGCAGGCCGAGCAGGCCGAACGCGCCCGAGTTCAGGCCGAGGCGGACCGCGTTGCCACTGAGCAACGGATGGAGCAGGAGCGCCAGGCAGCAGCCCGCCGGCAAGAGGAAGCGGCCGAACAGGCACGCCAAGACGAGCGCCGCCGTGCTGATGCCGCTGCTGCCGAGATCGTGCGCCAGCAGGAAGCCCGCGAGCGCGACAAGAACCACCGTGCCAGCATCAACCGCGCCGCCCTGGAAGCGTTCATCGCTGGCGGCATGACCGAGGAATGCGCCAAGCAAGCGGTCACCCTGATCGCTCAGCGCAAGATCCCCAACATCGCCATCACCTACTGAGGCACAGACCATGACCAGCGCAATCATTGTGCCGGAGCAGCGCCGCCAGGCAGTGGCTGCGCCCGGCCCCGTCGACAACAGCATCATGGCGGTCATTAGCCGTGCGGCCGCCGATCCAACCTGTGACATCGAGAAGATGGAGCGCCTTCTGGCCATGCACGAGCGCATGCAGGCCAAGACAGCTGAAGCAGCATTCAACGCAGGCATGGCCCAGATGCAGTGCGAGATCCCGACCGTCTTCGAAGCGGCTGTGAATCTGCACACCGGTAACGCCTATGCAACACTCGACGACATCACCAGGGTGGTCAAGCCGATCATGCAGCGGCACGGCTTCGCTATCACCTTCAAGGTGGAGAATCAGGACAAGTCGATCAGCGTCACCGGCATCCTGATGCACCGCGACGGCCACCGCGAGCAGACAACCATGACCCTGCCGGCCGACATCGGCAAAGGCCGGAACGATGTTCAAGCCGTCGGCTCGTCTACCACCTACGGCAAGCGCTACGTGATGTGCGCCTTGCTGAACATCACAACGGGTGACGTCAGGGACGACGACGCGCAATCGTCGGATGGCTCAGACACGGCAGAAATGCGTGCCCAGGCGGTGAACGACATCCTTGCCCAGGTCGAAGCTGCCGCCACGCCAGACGAGCTCAAGGATGTGTGGCAGGCATCCGTGAAGGTCATGCAGGCCAGCGGCGACAAAGCCGGATATGACGCGGTGAAGATTGCCGTGACCAAGCGGAAAACAGTACTGGAGGCCACCCCATGATCATCGTCAATTGCACCCAGGGCTCGCCAGAGTGGTTGCAGGCCCGCGCCGGCGTAATCACCGCTAGCATGTTCAGTACCGCCCGCTCCAAGGTGAACGGGCTCACTTCGCAGCAACGCACCTACGTCGACGCCATCTTGGACGGCCGCAGCGAGGCCAAGGCGCGCGAACTGGCCGGCTATAAGGCCGCGCCAAAGGCCGAGGTTGTGCAGCGGGCCCTAGATGGTGAGAAGGTCGGCGAACCGTCCAATGCCGCCCTCACCTACGCATTCGAGCTGGCGGTCGAGCGTATTGGTGGAGCTCCGCTCGATGGCGGGTTCGAGACCTGGCAGATGCGCCGCGGCCACGAGCTGGAGCCCGAAGCCCGGATGGAGCATGAAATCCAGACCGGCCTGATCGTCACGCAGGTCGGTCTGGTCAAAACCGACGACGGCTCATTTGGTGCCAGCGCAGACGGGTTCATCGGCGAGGACGGAGGCAGCGAGTACAAGTGCTTCCTGGCTCCTGACAAGCTACGCGCCTTCCACATCGACAACGATGCCAGCGACGTCATCGACCAGGTGCAGGGCTGCATGTGGATCACCGGCCGCAAGTGGTGGCACATCGGGATGTACTGCCCTCTGCTCAAACCGGTCGGCCGCCAGCTCTGGTGGCGTGAGTTCAAGCGCGATGACGACTACATCGAACAGCTTGAGCAGGACCTTTGGGAATTCAAACTGTTGGTCGACGGCTTCGAGAAACAGCTGAGGAGCAAAGCCGCATGAGGGGCATCAACAAAGTCATCCTGGTCGGCACCTGCGGCCAGGACCCCGAGGTCCGCTACATGCCGAACGGCAACGCGGTCACCAACCTGAGCCTGGCCACCAGCGAGGCCTGGACAGACAGGCAGACCGGCCAGAAGGTCGAGAAAACCGAATGGCACCGGGTGGTGCTGTTCGGCAAGGTTGCCGAGATCGCCGGCGAGTATCTGCGCAAAGGCTCGCAGTGCTACATCGAAGGGAAGCTCAAGACCCGCGAATGGGAGAAGGACGGCATCAAGCGGTACAGCACCGAGGTCCATGTCGACATAAACGGCACCCTGCAGCTGCTGGGCGGCCGGCCTGACAGCCAGGGCGGCGAGCAGCAACAGCGGCAACAGCAGCAACAGCAGCGTCAGCCCCAAGGGCGTCAGCAGTATCAGCGGCAGGCGCCTCGCCAAAGCCAGCAGGCCGCGCCGCCTGACAACTTCGACGACGACATCCCCTTTGCCCCACTCCACCATCTGGTAGGTGCATAGCCATTAGCGAACGCGGCGAGCACCCCAGCGTTTACTACGATGGCCGGGACTGCCGCCGCAACGGTGGCAGCAAGATGGCTAACCCATTTGCCCCTCACACGTTCCACGGCTCCTGGTTCCTGGCCGGCTGGAACGATATGGATTTAGAGATTGAACAGAAAAACCCGAGGCGCGCTGCTAAGAACAAGGCGGCGTGAGCATTTCAACCTACCGCCCAGCGGATTGAAGGAGTTGCCGTATGGCGATGACGCCGCAAGAGCGCGACGAGAAGCGCAAGAAGAAAGAGGCCAAGGCCGGTGTTGAAGAACTGCGCATGAAGACGCGCGCCGGCACTCGCCAGGCGCTTGAGGACATCAAGTCCTGGGCCAGCGTCGAGGAAAACGGCGAGGCAATGACCCTGCTGATCCACCGCATCCATGAATTAGGGCCTGAAGCGGCCCGGCACTTCCTCAGTGCGCCGCGCCACGAAATAGTCATATCCGATTTTGTGGCGCGGCGGCTCGATCAGTTCCGTATCGGGCGCGAACTACGGGCGCCTGACCTGATGCTGGGTGATGATCCTGATGACAGCGAGACTGGCTTGCTAATGGTCTGTCGGCAGTAGGTTTACTGTCCCGGTTTCTCAGTGAATTTTCCGTCCTTCAGCAAAAGATCAATCTGCACTTTGGCCATCTGCTGGCCGCGTTCAACAGCTTCTTCAAAACTTGAGAAATCAGCCGTCTCCCGGGTCGACAAAACGACGCTGTCAGGGTGCTGTACGCTGACTCTCAAACCCCTCGGCACCGGATTTCCAGGTTGCCCCCAGACGAAATCAATCTTGGCTGAAACTCCGCGATACTCGTAATCCACAGGCCATGGTCGATCGACAATCAGCGACATAGAAGCTCCTTTTCGCCGGCCCCATGCCGGTCACCCGTAATACCCCATCCCTAACCAAATTGCCACCATGCCGCATCCGGCCACGGAGGGCGGCGCATGCATGGAGAAAGCCATGAGCTATTTCTACAAGACCGAATCGCTAAAGGTTCTGGCCGCCGTGCGCGCCTGGGACGACAAGAAAGCCGCCTGGGATGCTCAGCGCAAGAAGCTGGGCGAAGCCTTTGGCGCCGACGCCTCTCCGATGTACAGCGGCTCCCGCAACTACGTCGGCGGCATCAAGCTCAGCGCCAGCCGCGACTTGGACGTGCACTGGTGCCGCCCTGATGAATACGGCTACCGCTCGCTGCGCCGGGCGGCCAAGCACGCCAAGGGCACTGACAAAGAGGTTCGTGCGGCCGAGAAGGCTGAGCACCAGCGTCTGGAAGAACTCTGGAAAGCACATTGCCCGGACGCTATCGACCGGGACGAAATGTGGGAAGCAATCGGCGTCGAGCGCGGCGGCATCTGGCTCAGTGGCGGGGTGTGCTTCAGCTACGGCGATACCGTGTACCTGAACCTGGGCAGCAAGGCGGCTGACGGCGATGTCGACGGACTGGTTGAGATCGTCGGCAGCGAGTACGAGGCGGCTCGCCAGCGCGTGCTCAACCAGCGCAAAGCGGCCTGATCAAGGAGCGAGCAATGTGCCAGTTCTACCTTCAGGACAGCCGCAGCAACACGGGTGACGGCCTTATGTTCTGGGCCCTTGGCGGCGGCTACACCACCAACCTCGACAAGGCCGAGCTGTTTACCCAGGAGCAGGCCTGTAGCCATCGGGAAACAGATATTCCATGGCCGAAGGACTACGTCGACTCTCGCGCACATCTTGGCGTCGATCATCAGTACATCAGCCTGGACGAAGCACGCGACCAGCTTTCCCCGGGATGCACTGTCGTTTTGCAGATCCCTGGCCACTGGAACGGAAACGACATTGCCTTGGCCAGGTGGCCAATAGGCCACACCTTCCGATTCGACAAAGCACACCACCTCACGCTTGAGGCTGCCGAGTCCATCGGCAACACCCCAGAGGAGGCCGTGATCTGGCCAGTGGCTTACCTCGAAGCAAAGGCCCGGCGACTGGTGCACAAGCGAGACGTTGATATCAAAGAGGCCCTGGCGGGCACCGGCATTGTGCTGACCAAGGCAAAGCGGCGGGCGCCGGGAAGCATCCAGAACTGTGGCGGCTGCGGTCGATTTGTACCTTCGCCATCTTATGAAGACTGCCGCCACTGCGATCACGACAACCGCCCGTAACACCCTGCGCTGCCCGCCAGTGCCTTCTCCTATTCAACGATAACGCCTCCCCGGCGATGGAGGCATCCCTTAGAAGCTATTATCTTATCGCTGGGCTCGTATTAGCTCCCAACTGCGCACCAGGCATTCAATCCAAGCTTTCCGACCACTTTAAGCAACAGAGCCACAGCAGGCACTACCAGGCCAACGGCAATCCCTAGGGTCGATGCTACCGCTGCACTAATAGCCGCGATAACGTAACTGGCAGCTGGCTTCGCAATTTTCAACAAATCATCGCGTTCTTCCTTGTAGCGCTCATCCCCACAAACGTACGCGCGAAACTCCGCTCGAAAACGCTGGTAGAATGCGTCCTCACCAGAGTCTGGAACGCCACCAAACTTACGCAGATCCAACGGACCAGTTGATGACAGCCAAATGCGAGCTGCAGTTTCCTCATCATTAGCAACAAGCAGCTCAGCCACAAGGCTCCGCTGATACAATTTAAGGGAGCCAAGTATTTCATCATCGGAGAAGTCAAACACTGACGAACCCATCAAATCATCTCCCTTATATATTCCGCCGAGACAATATGACTTGTCTGATTCAACTCTGCCGGATTTATGCCCATCAGCATCACAGTCCCGCCTCCTTGCGGAGTATAGGTACCCGACAGCAGCCCAACGATTTTATTCAGCCTTCTGCTAAACACCATAGACCCTGACTGACCTGGTCGTGTCTGCGAGTTTATCACTGCGTGCTTAATCTTAACCGAACTGGAATCCAATAGGACTTTCGCACCAACAGCGGCAGATTGATGGGTGAGAACCCTTCTGCCATCTACGCAATGCGGAAACCCAACAATCTCAAGAACTTCTCCGACGCTCACTTCATCTAACGAACCAAGCCCTGAAACGCCTTGGACTTCCGCATCGACCTTCAACAATACAACATCAGCAAATGGATTTATGTCTACCACTTCAGCACTCACAGGAATGCATGACTTATCACTAACATCTTGATACTGATTAAATGAATTAATATTTGGAGCTATTATTACAATCCCATGAGCATCATTTCCCACAACATGCCGAGAAGTAACCAACAAACCCTCCACCCCTACAAAAAAACCTGTACCTAGCAAAGTTACTGCGCCCGGCGAAATCCTGCCAACCAGAACTACGCGCTGAGTAAAGTGATCCATCTTATCTCCTTGTTAGTACTTTCAACCACCCCAAGGCTAGCTGACAAACCTCGCCCCGAGCAATTAGCCATTATTAGAACACGCTTTCGCCCCGGGGCAGCAGCGCTTATCCATAACTTTAACGTCGACATAGAGGTTAAGGCATGACCACCACTGATCTGCGCGACCATTTCATCCGCCTCAACCCGCTCGGCCTAGACGAGAAAGATCTGCGCAAGGGGAGCACCGGCTTTGAAGACCCGCGCACCCACAGCGACTACCTGCTGTTCCTAGCCCGCTTCCGTGAATCCCATCCAGAGCCACTGCAAAATGCCGAGCCGATAGCGTGTATGGTTGGTACTGCCTTCTGGTGGACCAAAGAAGAGGCAGAGAGGGATGCGGCGGAGACTGGGCTGCCGATTGTTGGGCTGGGCCCGATGGCAGGAATCGCGCCTGCCGAGCAGCACCAGGGCGAGCCGGTAGCATACCGCTGGGAGCAACTGGGCGGCAAAGGCTACATGTATGGCGACGAGCTTCCCGTAGGCGTCTTCACCCCATGGCAGGAGCTATACGTAGCGACAGATGCTGGGGAGGTTGAGCGGCTGAGATCCATTGAAAGTTCATATGAACTGCGCGAAGAGCTATTGACGCAGGTGAAGCGTGAGCGTGACCGAATGATCGCTCGTACCATGGAGCTGGCCGATCAGCTGGCCGAGCGGGATGCGCTGCTGCGCAAGATTCAGGGCTACCACTGGGCCAACGTTAACCCTGAAGAGCGAGCCAGAACACGCGCCGAACTGCGCGACATGCTATCCGCCAGCACAGAGCCGAGCGCGCCGGTCATGCAGATCCCCGAAGGCTACTGCGTCATGCCCCGGCGCCTCACGGCTGAGAACGGCGCCAAGTCTTTGCTTCTCGGCGAGTTCAAGCTGAAGACCACTCACGAGTGCCCCGAGTGCGCAGAGCTTGAGGAGCCAACCGAAGGCTGCGAAATCTGCGATGGCGCGGGTGAGTATGAGCAGCCTCACACGATCCCGTGGGATCAGATCAAATTGATCTACAGCGAGGCTGTGAAAGGCCTGGCGCTCAAGCAGTAACCCCACCCGATGTAACCCCTCTCCCCTCTATTCACTCAGAGAGGCTGGAGGTTCTTCCCCGCTACCCAGCCCGTGGCGCGCTCCAGCGCCCATGCCATGGCAGCAGTCATCGTCTGACCTTTGCAATCTGGGTAGTTTTCTTCAAGAAGCATCAGCCCCTTCTGGCCATAAATACCAAAGAAGAGCTGGGTGACGTTCTGTTTGGAGGTGCGCACCTGGATGTTGATCAGGGTGCCGCAGGAAAGGCGCTCATCGTAGTTGCGAAAGTGCAACTCCGGGTTGGCCCAATCCCAGTAAACCGTACCGCGATTACGCATGGCTGGGCCTAGTAGTGATGAAGTGTCACTACAGGCTACAGCAAGCCCGGCCAATAGCTATCTATTTCCCAATCACTGAATCAATTCACTGCCGCGATATGGCGGCCAAGGACTACCCGTGCCTGAAGAAACGTTGATTGACCTCGAAAGCCTTGAGCAGAAAGCCCGCGCTGCCAGTCCCGGCCCATGGGTGGTTCACGCAGACGGCATGGAATTCGGCAGCTCAGATCGCTCCACAAACCCTGGAATCGACACCGCAGATGGCCAGGTAGTCTGCTGGTGGGGAACCGGCCTCTGCGGCATCCCGCAGAAGCCAGATGCCGAATTCATCGCCAGCGCCAACCCTGAAACTGTGCTGGCAATGGTTGAAGAGATCCGCAGCCTGCGCCGCGCCCTCGGCGGCATGCTTTTCGCCTTTGACGACGGCGTAGGTGAGGACTGGTCGCAGAGCGTGCTCGACTTTGCCCGTCAGGTCACCCCGGCAGTCGAGCTCAAACCATGACCCGCCTCGCCCTCTGCCTCCTGCTGCTGGCCACCGGCGCCAGCGCCGACCCACGCGAAACCCGGCCACTGCCTTACAGCGCAGATGTCTTCCACGACGACCAACGTGGAGTGACCTGCTGGAAGCTCTCGAATGGACTGAGCTGCATCCCCGACAGCCAGCTGCAGGCCGGCAACGAGCGCCAGCTCTCCCCGCACGAAACCCAACCCGAACCTACACCCGCACTGGCGCCTGGGCGCTGGATTGATGAGAGGTATGAGCTGTGACAGATCCTTCAGCACTTGGGCGAGACATGTGGATCATACTCCGCCCCACTTTTGACGATGTTGCGCGAGCCAACGGATTCTCCGGTCCGCTGGAAAAGGCCCAGCTCTGGGCAGGCTTCATGTCGGCGGCAAACGGGGCGATGTACCAACAGGTCGGACGCGAGCAGGCCAAAATTATTAACGACGGGATCGAGGCCGCGATTGTCGATCTTGCAAGAAGCAAACTGCAGGTGGTCAAGCCATGACCGACCTTATCGAAGTGAGGGTATCCAACCTAGTCGGCGCGGCGCTGGACTGGGCGGTGGCCATGGCTGAAGGCTTTACGCAAGACAGCCAGGATGACACCTGCATCATTAGCCTCCAGGGTGAGCCGATCAGTTGCACCGTTCGCGGTGCCGCCTTGGGCTATGGCTACCGGCCCTCTACCAGCTGGCTTCAGGGTGGCCCGTCGTTCGACAAGCATCACGCAAGCGCCCACTACCAGGCCCACCTGGCGGATGCTCAGTTTAGCTACAGTGCTGGCCCAGCAGGCAGCGGCTTCTGGTGCTACGGCCCAACAGCCCTGGTCGCCTTCTGTCGCAGCCTGGTCAAGGCAAAGCTTGGCGATACCGTCCAGGTACCGAAGGTTCTGCTGATCGACATTGAGAAGGAGGCAACATGGGCTACATCAACCCGCTCCTGAAACTGCCAGCGGGCCGGGCCCTGTTGAAGCTACCGGCCGAGGACAGGGCGCGGATTGAAGCAGTGCTTCGCGAACTGCGCGCCCAGGCTGACGCCGAGGCAGAAAACTCTTGGCTTCGCCGCAAGGGGCCGATGGCCGCCTACTGGCGCGCCGTCTCGACCTACGCCCGGCATCTGGCGCACGCGCTCTCTCGCAACGCCCAATCGTAACTCCCCCCTACAACACAAGCCCGCCGACATGCGCGGGCATGGAGAGCTATTGCCATGACGAAAGAAGAACTGGCCGGCCTGCCGGCGAAGGTGCGTATTGCCACGGAAGCTGGCAAGGCCGCAGCAGCCGCCTGCACTGATGATGGCGGGAGCGCGAACCTTGACCGGGTGGTGATCCCGGTGCCCGGCCTACGACCCAATCAACTGCCAGGCCTCCCGGGCTATCTGCAGAAAAAGAGCCGCTACCACCAGCAAGGCATCCATCTGGATACGCCGTGGCCAGGCCAGGGCAATCAGCACAGTGCCGGCGTGCAAGCCATGCATCAATCCCTGAAAGACCAGGGCGTCAATTGCTACGTCTACTACCAGGTAGATTGACCACCAACCTGCCGCCACCGGCGGCGTGGAGACCAACATGGCAAACGCCAGCGCGGCAACGGCCGCACGCATTCAGCCGCGCATCATCCGCGCCGGCGATGCCCCACAGTACCTCGGCATGTGCCGATCCGAATTCAACAAGACCGTCAGGCCGTATGTGAGCGAGTTCCCCATCGGGGAGCGTGGCATTGGCTTTGACCGGGAAGAACTGGACGCCTGGGTGAACGACTACATCCAGGCCATGGCAATTGCGAAAGAAGGCGCTCAGGGACGACAATCACCCGGCAGCGAGCGCCCATCAGGAGATAAGGGATGGCGCGAAGGACAATCACAGGCCTTTCCCAAAGGAACGGCATCTGGCACATCGACAAGAGGATCAACGGCGAAAGACTTTACGAAAGCACTGGAACTTGTGACCGGGCGGAAGCTGAAAAGTACCTGATCCACCGCCTGGAGCAGATACGCCAGCGCAAGGTCTATGGCGTTCGGCAAGTGCGCACCTTTCGGGAAGCGGCAACCCGGTACCTGCTCGAGCACAAGGATCAGCCATCCATCAAGCTGACCGCCCTGTGTCTGCAGCAGCTCGATCCTTACCTGGGCGACCTGCCGCTTACGCACATAGACGATCAGGCGCTGGCCCCGTTCATTCGGGACCGGCAGACGGACGAAGATTTGCCGACAGGGAAAGTGAGGAAGGCAGTGAGCAACCGGACGGTGAACATCGCTATCGAGCGGGTGATTCGCATTCTGTCGCTGGCTTGCCGGAAGTGGCGGGATGAAGAGCGCAGGCCTTGGCTGGACAGCATTCCGCTGCTGGCCAAGCTGGAGGAGAAGAGAGCCAGTCGTAAGCCCTACCCGATGTCCTGGGATGAGCAGTCGATCCTTTTCGGAGAGTTGCCGGACCACCTGCAGCGAATGGCCCTGTTCAAGGTGAACACGGGTTGTCGCGAGCAGGAGGTCTGCAAACTGAGGTGGGATTGGGAGATTTCGGTACCTGAGCTGGGCACCAGTGTATTCCTGATACCTGCCGACTTCGGCGGCCGGCACGAGAACTCCGGTGTAAAGAATCGAGACGAGCGTCTGGTAGTACTGAACAGCGTGGCAAAGTCGATCATCGACGGGCAGCGCGGGATCAGCAGGGAATGGGTATTTCCCTACAACGGCACTGGAATGCACAGGATGAACGACTCGGCCTGGAAGAAAGCGAGGGTGCGCGCGGCAAAGCTCTGGCAGGAGCAACACTTGCGGCCGGCGCACCCTGGGTTCGCTTCTATCAGGGTTCACGACTTGAAGCACACTTTCGGCAGGCGCCTGAAAGCAGCAGGTGTGACAGAGGAAGATCGGAAGTCGCTACTTGGTCACAAGAACGGAAGTGTGACCAGCCACTATTCTGGCGCGGAGCTGGGACAGTTGATAGAGGCGGCAAATAAAGTTTCAGCGACGGACTCGCGTGGGCCGGTGCTGACGATTTTGAAGAGGAGGCAGGCGTAAGAACCTGAGAAGTCACGCAAAGGTCACGCACATGAAAAAGGCCACTCCTTTCGGAAATGGCCTAAGTCATTGAATATAATGGTCGGGACGGAGTGATTCGAACACTCGACCCCTTGCACCCCATGCAAGTGCGCTACCGGGCTGCGCTACGCCCCGACTGGGCTTTGAAGCATGTTCCCCTTACCGCTGAGAACGATGAAGAAGATACCCTAACCTTTTGATTAATGGAAGCTTTTTTTCAAAAAATTCCATCAATGATCAACCGAGGTCACTTCTTCAACACCACCAACACATCCTCCAACTCAACAATCATCTGCCGAATCAGCTGCTTGTACTGGCTTGACTCATCCTTCACCTCATCACTGGAAAGCCGCAACCGCGCCCCGCCAATGGTGAAGCCCTGGTCGTACAGCAGGGCCCGGATCTGGCGGATCATCAGCACGTCTTGGCGCTGATAATACCGCCGGTTGCCCCGCCGCTTCACAGGGTTGAGTTGGTCGAACTCCTGCTCCCAATACCGCAGCACGTGCGGTTTAACGGCGCAAAGCTCGCTCACTTCACCAATCGTGAAGTACCGTTTGCCCGGAATGGGGGGCAGTTCGTCGTTATGGCTTGGTTCCAGCATAGGCCTCAACCCGGGCCTTTAACTTCTGCCCTGGACGAAAGGTGACGACGCGCCGTGCGGTGATCGGGATTTCTTCCCCGGTTTTGGGGTTGCGGCCCGGCCGCTGGCGTTTGTCGCGAAGGTCGAAGTTACCGAAACCCGATAGCTTCACCTGCTCGTTCTCTTCAAGTGCGTGCCGAATTTCTTCGAAAAACAGCTCGACCAGCTCCTTGGCCTCACGCTTGTTAAGCCCCAGCTCCTCGTACAGCCTTTCGGCCATCTCAGCTTTCGTCAGAGCACCCATGCCGTTATTTCCTTAACGTGGTGTTCAACCTTTGTTCTAGCGAGGTGAGGATGTTCTGCAGGGTAGTGTTCACCTCATCGTCGTTAAGAGTGCGCGATGGATGCTGCCAGGTCAAGCCGACGGCCAGGCTTTTTCTATCAGGATCAATACCTTTACCCTGGTACACATCAAACAGCCTGAGGTCTGTGAGCCATTCGCCTGCATTGTCACGAATTACGTCAAGCACGTCCTGAGAAGCTACATCACGTCCTGCGATTAACGCCAGGTCACGACGGGTTTCCGGGAACTTGGACAGTTCGCTGAATTTGGGCAGGCGGCCTTCCACTACCTGGGCCAGCACCAGCTCGAACACGAACACCGGGCGGTCCAGGTCCAGGGCTTTGGCGAGCTCTGGGTGGAGGGCGCCAAGGTAACCCACCAGTTTGCCGTCGCGCTTAATTTCCGCGGTTTGGCCTGGGTGCAGGGCGGGGTGTTTGCCGGCGGCGAAGGTGAAGTCGCCGAGGGCACCGGAGTAGCCCAGCAGGGCTTCCACGTCGGCCTTCACGTCGAAGAAGTCGATAGTGTCGCGGCCGTTTGCCCAGCCTTCGGGCAGGCGGCTGCCGGTGACTACGCCAGCGATCATCGGTTCTTGCTGCAGGTCACCCAGCTGGCCGACGAAGCGCAGGCCGCTTTCGAACAGGCGCACGCGGTCTTGCTGGCGGTTCAGGTTGTGCTGCAGTGCCTTCACCAGGCCCGGCCACAACGAGGCGCGCATGGCGGCCATGTCGTTGGAGATGGGGTTGGCCAGCAGCAGTGGCTGTACGCCGGGGCTGAACAGCTCGAACAGTTTCGGGTCGATGAAGCTGTAGGTGATGGCTTCCTGGTAACCGCGGGCGACCATCAGGCGGCGCAGGGTGGGCAGCTCGCCACGGGTTTCGGGGCGGGCTTGTGGGGCCAGGCGGGCCTGCGGGTAGCGCACGGGCAGGTTGTTGTAGCCGTACAGGCGGGCCAGCTCTTCGATCAGGTCGACTTCCAGGCTGATGTCGAAGCGGTGGCTTGGCACGGTGACAGTCCACTGCCCTGCCCCGTCGGCCTGGATGCCCAGGCCGAGGTTGGTGAGCAGCTGCTCGACCTGGGCTGGGTCCATGTCCATGCCGAGCATCTGGGCGATGCGGTCGGCGCGCAGGGTAACCGGGGCCACGTTGGGCAGGTGCTGCTCGCTGACGGCCTCGACGATGGGGCCGGCTTCGCCGCCCACAATCTCCAGCAACAGGGCGGTGGCGCGCTCCATGGCTTCGCGGGCCAGGTGCGAGTCTACGCCGCGCTCGTAGCGGTGCGAGGCATCGGTGTGCAGGCCGTAGGAACGGGCTTTACCGGCGACGGAAATCGGCTCGAAGAAGGCGCTTTCCAGGAACAGGTCGCGGGTTTTTTCGGTGTTCACGCCGCTGTGCTCGCCACCCATCACGCCGGCAATGGCCAGGGCGCGAGTGTGGTCGGCAATTACCAGGGTGTCGGCGCGCAGGGCGACTTCCTGGCCGTCGAGCAGCACCAGCTTCTCGCCCTCTTCGGCCATGCGTACGCGGATGCCGCCGTTGATTTCTGCCAGGTCGAAGGCGTGCATCGGCTGGCCGAGTTCGAGCATCACGTAGTTGGTGATGTCGACGGCGGCGTCGATGCTGCGCACGTCGCTGCGGCGCAGGCGCTCGACCATCCACAGCGGGGTGGGCTTGCTGAGGTCGACGTTGCGGATGACGCGGCCCAGGTAACGCGGGCAGGCAGCCGGTGCACTGACATCGACGGGGCGCACTTCGTCGTGGGCGGCCACCACGGCAGGCACCAGTGGGCGGGTGACGGGCACGTCGTACAGGGCGCTGACGTCGCGAGCCAGGCCAGCGATGGACAGGCAGTCACCACGGTTGGGGGTGAGGCCGATCTCGATGCTGGCGTCGTCCAGGCTCAGGTACTGGCGGATGTCGTCGCCCACCGGGGCGTCGGCTGCCAGTTCCAGCAGGCCGTCGTTTTCTTCGCTGATCTGCAGCTCGGCGGCCGAGCAGAGCATGCCGAACGACTCCACGCCGCGCAGCTTGGCCTTCTTGATCTTGAAGTCGCCTGGCAGCTCGCCACCGATCATGGCGAACGGGATCTTGATGCCTGGGCGGGCGTTGGGGGCCCCGCACACCACCTGGAAGGTGTCCTGGCCGTTGCTCACCTGGCACACGCGCAGCTTGTCAGCGTCCGGGTGTTGTTCGGTGGATAGGATTTCGCCTACCACAATGCCGGTGAACTGGCCGGCAGCTGGGGTTACGCTGTCGACTTCAAGGCCGGCCATGGACAGGCGGGCGACCAGTTCATCACGGGAGACTTGCGGGTTTACCCAACCGCGCAGCCACTGTTCACTGAATTTCATGCTGTTCTCCTAAAATATGCGTCGATGGGCCTAGCGGAATTGGGCAAGGAACCGCAGGTCGTTATCGAAGAACAGACGCAAATCATTGACGCCATACCGCAACATGGCCAGGCGCTCGGCGCCCATGCCGAAGGCGAAGCCCTGGAACTCTTCCGGGTCGATGCCAGACATGCGCAGCACGTTAGGGTGCACCATGCCGCAGCCCATCACTTCGAGCCAGCCGGTTTGCTTGCACACGCGGCAGCCTTTGCCGGAACACATCACGCACTGGATGTCGACTTCGGCGGACGGCTCGGTGAAGGGGAAGAACGACGGGCGGAAGCGCACGGCCAGTTCTTTTTCGAAGAACACCCGCAGGAACTCTTCGATGGTGCCCTTGAGGTCGGCGAAGTTGATGCCGCGGTCGATCAGCAGGCCTTCAACCTGGTGGAACATCGGCGAGTGGGTGATATCGGAGTCGCAGCGGTATACGCGGCCCGGGCAGACGATGCGAATCGGCGGCTGGGTGGACTCCATGGTGCGTACCTGTACCGGCGAGGTGTGGGTGCGCAGCAGCATGTTGGCGTTGAAGTAGAAGGTGTCGTGCATCGCCCGCGCCGGGTGGTGGCCGGGGATGTTGAGCGCTTCGAAGTTGTGGTAGTCGTCTTCCACCTCGGGGCCTTCGGCAATGCCGTAGCCAATATGGGTGAAGAACTGCTCGATGCGCTCGAGTGTACGGGTGATGGGGTGCAGGCCACCGGTGGCCTGGCCACGGCCTGGCAGGGTCACATCAATGCACTCGGCAGCCAGGCGCGCGCTGAGCTCGGCCTCTTCGAAGGCGGCCTTGCGTGCGTTGAGCACCACGGTGACGCGCTCTTTGGCGTCATTGATCAGCGCACCTACTTTGGGGCGCTCTTCGGCTGGCAGGTTGCCCAGGGTCTTCATCACCTGGGTCAGCTCGCCTTTCTTGCCGAGGTAATTGACCCGGATCTGTTCCAGGGCATTGATGTCTTCAGCGCGCTCCACGGCCTCCAGGGCTTGGGAGACCAGCGCATCCAGGTTTTCCATGTACAGACTCCAGATACGAAAATAGGGGAAGAGCTTTGAAGGCTCTTCCCCTATCGATGACGTTCAATGCCCGGCGACGCTAGCGCCGCCGGGTGATTGTCGCGGGTACTTAAGCCAGAACGGCTTTAGCTTTCTCGACAATCGCAGCAAACGCCGCTTTTTCGTTCACTGCCAGATCGGCCAGAACCTTACGGTCGATTTCGATCGAAGCCTTTTTCAGGCCAGCAATCAGACGGCTGTAGGACAGA
This sequence comes from Pseudomonas sp. S36, assembly GCF_016647875.1. Classification (NCBI taxonomy): domain Bacteria; kingdom Pseudomonadati; phylum Pseudomonadota; class Gammaproteobacteria; order Pseudomonadales; family Pseudomonadaceae; genus Pseudomonas; species Pseudomonas sp. S36. The sequence continues at coordinate 79,401 of NZ_JACVVG010000020.1, forward strand.
CCGTTGGTGCGGGCACCGGCGTTGATACGAGCGATCCACAGTGCGCGGAACTGACGCTTCTTCTGGCGACGATCGCGGTAGGCGTATTGGCCTGCCTTGATGACCGCTTGCTTGGCTACGCGGAATACGCGCGAGCGTGCACCGTAGTAACCTTTAGCCAGTTTCAGAATTTTCTTGTGACGCTTACGAGCGATGACGCCACGCTTAACACGAGCCATGAGTAACTTCCTCTATCTTAACCAGAATTAACGAACGCGCAGCATGCGCTCGACTTTTGCCACGTCAGACGGGTGCAGCAAGCTGGCACCGCGCAGTTGACGCTTACGCTTGGTCGACATTTTGGTCAGGATGTGGCTCTTGAAAGCGTGCTTGTGCTTGAAGCCCGAAGCTGTCTTCAGGAAGCGCTTCGCAGCACCGCTCTTGGTTTTCATTTTTGGCATGTTGGAACTCCGCATTCGATAAAATTACACATAATCATCAGGCCTGCCGTGCCCGGGAGATTACTTCTTTTTCTTGGGGGCGATGACCATCATAAGCTGGCGTCCTTCCATCTTCGGATGCTGCTCAACGGTGCCGTATTCGGCGAGGTCGGCTTCGACCCGCTTCAACAGCTCCATGCCCAGCTCCTGGTGGGCCATCTCACGACCACGGAATCTCAGAGAGATCTTGGCCTTGTCCCCATCGGTAAGGAAACGTACCAGGTTGCGTAGTTTTACCTGGTAATCCCCATCCTCCGTCCCTGGACGAAACTTGATTTCTTTGATCTGGATTTGCTTCTGGTTTTTCTTGGCTTCGTTGGCCTGCTTCTTCTTTTCGAAGAGGTGCTTGCCGTAGTCCATGACCTTGCAGACAGGCGGTACCGCGTCTGCAGAGATTTCTACCAGGTCCAGCTTCGCTTCATCAGCGATACGCAGCGCTTCATCAATCGAGACGATGCCAACCTGCTCGCCGTCTGCGCCAATTAACCGAACCTCGCGGGCCGAGATATTCTCGTTGATCGGGGCCTTCGGTACAGCACGCTTATCGTTTCTCATTTCACGCTTAATAGTCATTACTCCGATTCTTGGCGACCACGCCGGGAAACCGCTTGTGTCAGAAGCTCAGCGAATTGCGCGACGGGCATAGAGCCCAGGTCTGCGCCTTCGCGAGTACGCACGGCTACGGTTTGCGTTTCGACTTCGCGGTCCCCTATAACCAAAAGGTACGGGACCTTGAGCAAAGTATGCTCGCGGATTTTAAAGCCGATCTTCTCATTTCTCAAGTCCGACTTGGCACGGAAACCGCTACCGTTCAGAGATTTCTCCACTTCAAGGGCGAAATCGGCCTGTTTGTCGGTGATGTTCATGATCACGGCCTGGGTGGGTGCCAGCCACGCCGGGAACACGCCCGCGTAATGCTCGATGAGCATGCCGATGAAGCGCTCGAACGAACCGAGGATGGCGCGGTGCAGCATCACCGGGCGCTTGCGGGCGTTGTCTTCGGCAATGTAGCTGGCGTCCAGGCGCTCGGGCAGGTTCGGGTCATACTGCAGGGTACCGCACTGCCAGTTACGGCCCAGGCAGTCGCGCAGGGTGAATTCGATCTTGGGCCCGTAGAAGGCACCCTCGCCCGGCTGGTATTCCCATTCCAGGCCCGACTCGTTCAGGGCGTCGGCCAGTGCACCTTCGGCACGGTCCCACAGCTCTTCGGAGCCCACACGTTTGGCCGGGCGGGTGGACAGCTTCATGGCGACGTCGGTGAAGCCGAAGTCCTTGTACACGTCCAGGGTGAGCTTGATGAAGTCGGCGGCTTCTTTCTTCACCTGTTCTTCGGTGCAGAAGATGTGCGCGTCGTCCTGTACAAAGCCACGTACGCGCATGATGCCGTGCAAGGCACCGGAGGGCTCATTACGGTGGCACGCACCGAACTCGGCCAGGCGCAGCGGCAGGTCGCGGTAGCTTTTCAGCCCCTGGTTGAACACCTGCACGTGGCACGGGCAGTTCATCGGTTTTACCGCGTAGTCACGGCTTTCCGACGAGGTAGTGAACATGTTCTCGGCGTAGTTGGACCAGTGGCCGGAACGCTCCCACAGAATACGGTCGACCACTTGTGGGGTCTTGATTTCCTGGTAGCCGTTTTCGCGCTGCACGGCGCGCATGTACTGCTCCAGCACCTGGTACACGGTCCAGCCGTTGGCGTGCCAGAACACCATGCCTGGGGCTTCTTCCTGCAGGTGGAACAGGTCGAGCTGCTTGCCGATCTTGCGGTGGTCGCGTTTTTCGGCTTCTTCGATGCGCTGGATGTAGGCCGCCAGCTGCTTCTTGTCAGCCCAGGCGGTGCCGTACACACGTTGCAGCTGCTCGTTCTTGGCATCGCCACGCCAGTAGGCGCCGGACAGCTTGGTCAGCTTGAACGCCTTGAGGAAGCGCGTGTTCGGCACGTGCGGGCCACGGCACATGTCGACGTATTCTTCGTGATAGTACAGACCCATGGCCTGCTCATCGGGCATGTCTTCGACCAGGCGCAGCTTGTAGTCTTCGCCACGGGCGGTGAACACCTCGATGACTTCGGCGCGCGGGGTCATCTTCTTGATGACGTCGTAGTCCTTCTCGATCAGCTGCTGCATGCGCTTCTCGATGGCGGCGAGGTCATCAGGGGTGAAGGGGCGCTCGAAGGCGATGTCGTAATAGAAGCCTTCGTCGATCACCGGGCCGATCACCATCTTGGCGGTCGGGTACAGCTGTTTCACCGCGTGGCCGACCAGGTGGGCGCACGAGTGACGGATGATCTCCAGTCCCTCTTCGTCTTTAGGGGTGATGATCTGCAGCTTGGCGTCGTTCTGAATGAGGTCGCAGGCATCGACCAGCTTGCCGTCGACCTTGCCGGCCACGGTGGCCTTGGCCAGGCCGGCGCCGATGGAAGCGGCAACTTCAGCTACGGACACGGCATGATCGAACGAACGTTGACTGCCATCGGGAAGAGTAATGGTGGGCATGGCGCCTCCTCTCCTAGTGGTGACCCCTACCAAAGGTCACGTGGGTTGGGATGAGCCAGTACAAGATCCGACCTGCCTTCCGTTGACGGGAAGCCTGCCTCACAGTGGCAGAAGCCTTTCGGCTTGCGAGGGACGAACCAGATGACTGGAAAAAACAGCTACAGGCTGCATGCTGTTAGCTGCGAGCCGAGCATGCTAGCACGCACCTCTTGCGCCAGGCAGATTTATTTGGAAATTGCAGTTTCAGGTGAACTTACCCGGTAAGTTTCCTATCAGACTTTCGGAAGCAACCTACTCTTGATGAGAACCAACCCCAAGGAGTAACCGGTTATGCGAGTTCCGTCTCTTCTGGCCCTGGCGGCCGCTGGCGCACTGCTGCTGCCAATGGCTGCGAACGCTGGCAATTTCCCTGCCGGCAAGGAGGGTGCCTACATGGCCCAATGCACGCAGGTTGCCAGCGGCCAGGGCGTTGACGCCGCCGCGGCGAAAAAGCACTGCGAATGTGGCGCGCAAGCGATCAAGAAAAATTTCAGCGACAAAGAAATTGCTGACCTGGACAGCAAGGATGGCGTGGACGCCAAGCTGATGCAGCGGGCGCAGAGCGTTGTGCAGCAAGCCTGCGCACCTAAAAGCTGAAGCCCTGCCGCCAGCGCAATCGACCCGTTGATTGCGCTGGATCAACATCCGGCTCAGGTAAAAGGCGCTAGATGCGCAGAATTAGACTATGATGTACATCGTGCTCCGTAGCCTCGGCCGCATTGCACCACCGAAAATACTAAATGTTCTGGAGATTCACCCATGTCCAATCGCCAAACCGGCACCGTCAAATGGTTCAATGATGAGAAAGGCTTCGGCTTCATCACCCCAGCAGGCGGCGGCGACGACCTGTTCGTTCACTTCAAGGCCATCGAATCTGACGGCTTCAAGAGCCTGAAAGAAGGCCAGACTGTTTCCTTCGTCGCCGAGCGCGGCCAGAAGGGCATGCAGGCTGCACAGGTTCGTCCGGAGTAATTCGGATAGCTGTAAAAAAACCCGCCCTTGTGGCGGGTTTTTTTTGGCTGATTGGTTTAACCCTGTGGGAGCGGGTTTACCCGCGAAGCAGGCAGCGCGGTGTGTGACACCGGCTTCGCCGGTGTTCGCGGCTGAAGCCGCTCCCACAAAGTGGATTG